>JAGODN010000325.1 GCA_017998195.1 Desulfobulbus sp.
GGGGTAGTCGAACAGGACCACACCGCTCGACACCCGGCAGAGTTCCCGGAGCAGCCCCTGCCAGTCGTCCACGTGCGGCAGCAGCCGGAAGCAGAGCACGATCGGGAAGGCGTTGTCCGCGAACGGCAGGGCCAGGGAGTTGCAGGTCTGGTAGGTAAACCTGCCGGCCGGCAGGCGAGCCGCCGCGCGAACGCCGCAGATATCGTCGCTGCCGGTGATGGTGAGAGTGCAGCCGCGTTCGCTCAGCGGCTGCGCCAACTGGCAGTGGGCCCCGCCAACGTCAAGAACGCTGCTGCCCCGGACATCACCCAGCAGTTCGAGGGTGATCCGGGTCTGCTCGTCCAGGAAGTACCGCCCGACCCCGCCGGCGAAGCGGCTGGCGTAGTCCTCCGAGGAGGTCTCGATGTCCGCGGTTTCCGGAAAGTCCGCTGCACTCATGGTTGCTCCTGCACTGGCGTGAGCGGCGCATACAGCCGTTCCACCCGTCTGATTTCCTCCTCGCGCCGTGCCGCGTCCCAGCCGAGTTCGGTTGCCATGCACCCGCCGAGACGGGTGACCAAATCGGCCGCAGGCCGGCGGAAGGTGCCCAGGCCGGTCCTGCGCAAGAGGACATCGGCAAGGGTCACGGCCATCTCCTCGCGGATGAAATAGCGGATTTCACCGCGCAGGAGTTCCGGCTGTCGGCTGAGCCACCAGTCTTGCCCATCCTCATCCGCCACGTAAGCGAGCACCCGTTCCGCCCAACGGCCATAGCGTCGGCTGAGCATCGGCAGGAGGGCCGCTATTTCCGGGGAACAGGCGGGGACGGCGGCGGGACGTGGGGACAGCTGCGGTTTCCGCCGGGGCAGATGACTGGTGATGATCCGGGTGACCTTGGCGGCTTCCGCCGGGGCGGTGGTGTACTTGATGGAGCGCAGGGAAATGAGCCCCTCGGGACCGTTTTTCCTGCCGTGATCGATGATCAGCGAATGTTTGGCCAACTGGACCGTGTCCGCATGGCCGTCCGTCCCGGCCGCCATCGGCAGCAGGCCGCAGTGGCAGAAGGAAACGTCCTCCCAGGTCAATCCCCAGCCCGGGTGCATGGTGTGCACTTCGGCGAGGATTGCCTCGATGTCGGCCCGGTCACACCGCAGGTCGTCCTTGGTGCCCTGCCACCCCTGATAGGTGGTGCCGATCATGGTTCCCCCCCGCCACGGCACGAAAAAGAAAAACCGTTTGTCGCGCTTGACGAGGGCGTCCTGGTCCCGGTAGCCGGCCTGGCCCTCGATGCCGAGGGCGTAGCGTTCGTTCAGGGGCTTGTTGACCACCAGGTTGACCGCCTTGGCCCACGAGGTCGGCGGCGCGTGGATGCCGGAGCGGGTGAGCAGGTCGTCGAACCAGGGACCGGCGGCGTTGACCACGCATGGGGCGGAGAAATCAAAGGATCGGCCGTCCAGCAGGTCGGAGGCCCTGATGCCCGTGACCCGGTTGTCCCGCACCGTGATGGTGTCGGCGCGGAGGTAATTGCAGAACGAGGCGCCCTGTTCGCGGGCGGCCAGCAGGTGTTCGAGCACGAGTCGTTCGGATTGGACCGCCAGCGCGTCATACCAGATGGCCCCGCCGCTCGATCCCCGCACCGGCAGGCCGGGCAGCGCGGCGGCCAGGGCCGCCGGCCCCACCGTCCGTCCGCCTGGCAGGTGATGGGAGGGGGGCAGCCCGAGGTTGCGGTCGGCGCTGATCAGGTTGTTGAGGACCGAGGCGACGCGCATGACGGCGCGGGACCGCAGGCCGTGCCCATAGGTCGGGATCAGGCAGGCGAGGGGTTGGGTCAGGTGCGGGGCACAGCGCATCAGGCTGCGGCGCGAGAAGATCGTCTCGCGCATGCGCCTGATGTTGCCGTGTTGCAGGTAGCGCAGACCGCCGTGAAGGATTTTCAGGCTGTTGGCGGAGGTGGCTGAACAAAAGTCGCCCTGGTCGATGACCAGGGTGCGCAGCCCGGCTTCGGCAAGTTGCAGGGTCAGGGTCGCCCCGTAAATGCCGGCACCGATGACGATGACGTCGAAGGTCTGCGCCGCCAAGGCGGCCGGATCGCGTTTCATCTGGCCAGCACCTTGCTGTGGGTGACGTTCTGGAGCCGGCAGGGGCGGGAGGGCTGCGGCTGAATGCACCGTGGAGGCCGTCCGTTCCGGATGCTGCCGACCTGATCATGGGGCGCGTCCAGGTTGAGGAATTGTAGCGGGTCTGGCAGGGGCATGGCCGATGAACCGATCGCTGCTGAAGGGAAATGAAGGAGGCGGAAATTCTTCGTTACTTCTCCACGGTCTGCACGGATGTGGTATATATCCGCTTTCCTGGTGGCCGCCAAGAAAATTTTCGTGTCAAAAAGAGAAGAGATGTTTGTTTGAACGTTAAAATTGCGAGGGGCGGAGGTGCGGCGTTGGTGTGGAACCTCCTCGCGGTTGGCCCGGCCCAAGCTGCAGCCAATATGGGCTGTCCTGCTCTTGTGTGCTGAATAGCTTGAAAAGAAAGTGAATATTCTGTTCGGTGCAGAGGACGCGCAGGGGGACGCGCAGGGGACACTCCCCCGTTTATTTGTCAGTTCGCCTGCCTGCAAGGGCATTGCGCCTTGCGATGAAAAGTGATAACCACCATCTTTTTGCCGGGAATTCACCAGGGGTAAAATCGAAACCATGAACAGCAGATGGCCGGCGGTGGCGCCGATCGGCCTGACGGGAAAAGGAGAACGACATGAAGGTACTGGTCACAGGCGGCACCGGGTTCACCGGCAAGGCGCTGGTGAAACGACTCCTGGACGAGGGCCACGAGGTGGTCAGCCTCGATTACCGGGAAGGATTGAAGACCGAGGAAATCCGCCAGTGGGGCGCCACCGTGGTCATCGGCAGCGTCACCGACCGCGAGGTGGTGGCCCGCTGCATGGCGGGCGTGGACATCGTCCAGCACATGGCCGCGGCCTTCCGCGAACTGGACGTGCCCAACAGCCATTACGACGAGGTCAACGTCGGCGGCACCCGCATCGTTCTCGAGGAGGCTTTCAAGGTGGGGGTGAAGAAGTTCATCTACACCTCCACCTGCGGCGTACACGGCAACGTCGACGTGCCGCCTGCCGACGAGAACTCGCCCATCCAGCCCGCCGACTACTACCAGCGCACCAAGTACGAGGCCGAACCGCTGGTGCTCGAGTACCACCGCAAGGGCATGCCGGCAGTGATTCTGCGGCCGGCGGCCATCTACGGTCCCGGTGACCCGGAGCGGTTCTCCATGATCTTCAAACGGGTGAGCAGGGGGACCTTCCCCATGTTCGGCTCGGGCAAGACCCTGTACCACCCGCTGTACATCGACAACCTGGTGGACGCGCTCATGCTCGCCATG
>JAGODN010000326.1 GCA_017998195.1 Desulfobulbus sp.
CGGCGAGCACGCCCTCATAGACGAGCGCGGCGAACCGTTCACCCAGCTCGGCCAGGCCGGCCTCGTCCACGGCCACCCGGGCGATCTGCTCGCAAGAGTGGCGCAGCTTCAGGTGGCGGGGCAGGCCGCCGTTGTCCAGGTGGTAGCGGACCACCGCCTGTTGCACCTCGGGGCCGTGAGCCGCGAACAGGGCGGCAAAGGCGGCGCACTTGACCTCGTGCGAGGCTGCGATCACGCCGTCGAAATCGAACAGCACGGCCTGCCATTCATTGCGATTACTTTCCATGGAATATCAATTCGATGAATGAAAAAATTCAGGAACTGCAGGAGAGCATGGAACAGCCCGGCCGGTGGCGGGCCCACTCCGGCCGTTTTTCCGCAAACCGCTCCCGGCCCGGCTGCTCGTCGTAGGGGTGGCGGAGCACGTCGAGCAGTTCACGGGTGAGGCTGAAATTGCCCGCGGCGATGTCGTCAATGGCCAGCTGGGCCAGGTAGTTGCGCAGCACGTATTTGGGGTTGACCGCGTCCATGCGCTGTTGGCGCTCGCGGTCGTCCAGGCCGTCGTGGCGCAGGCGCGCGCGGTAGCGGTCGAGCCAGCTGCCGAGGTGCTCCAGGTAGGCGGGGTTGAGCTGCTCCGGCTGGTACAAGGCCGGCATGAGCGGCGCGGCCAGGGTTTCGGTCGCCGGCCTGTCGTCAGCGGTCCCGGCCGGGATCTCGGCCAGGTGCCGGTAGAACAGGGTCATGTCCGTTTCCACTTCGGCGAGCAGGCCGAGCATATCCTGGACGAGCGCGGTATCGGTGTCCGCCGCGAAGGCCTTCAGCCCGAGCTTGGCCGCCATGGCCGCCTGCCAGCCCTCTTCGAACCGGCGGCTGTAGTCGGTGAGCGCCTGTTCGAGCGGTGCCGGGTCGCCCATGAGCGGGTGCAGGGCGTTGGCCAGCTGGGCCAGGTTCCAGTGGGCGATGGTCGGCTGGCGGCCGTAGCAGTAGCGCCGGCCGGCCGCGTCGGTGGTGTTCGGGGTCCAGTAGGGATCGTAGTCCTCGAGCCAGCCGTAGGGGCCGTAGTCGATGGTCAGGCCGAGGATGGACAGGTTGTCCGTGTTCATCACCCCGTGAACAAAGCCCACCCGCAGCCAGTGGACCATCAGCTCGGCCGTGGTCCGGCAGACCTCGGCGAACCACTGGCCGTAGACCGCGGGCGAGGGCTCGCCCAGGTGCGGGAACAGGGTGCGGATGGTGAAGTCGGCCAGCCGGCGCAGCACCTCGAGTTCGCCCCGGGCCGCGAACAGCTCGTAGTTGCCGAAGCGCAGGAAGGACGGCGCCACCCGGCAGACCACCGCGCCCGGCTCCTCCTCGACCCGGCCGTCGTAGAACATGTCCCGCTCCACCCGCTCGCCGGTGAGGATCAGGCTGAGCGCCCGGGTGGTGGGCACGCCCAGGTGGTGCATGGCCTCGCTGCACAGGAACTCGCGCAGGGAGGAGCGCATCACCGCCAGCCCGTCGGCCCGGCGCGAATAGGGCGTGGGCCCGGCGCCCTTGAGCTGCAGGGTCCAGTGTTCGCCCCGGCGGTTGACCGTCTCGCCCAGGTTGATGGCCCGGCCGTCACCCAGCTGACCGGCCCAGTTGCCGAACTGGTGACCGCCGTAGCAGGCGGCGTGCGGGTCCATGCCGGGCAGCACCAGGTCGCCGGAAAACACCCGGGTGAAAAGCGGTGAAGCGCAGGCCGCCGCGTCCAGGTCGATGAGCGCCGCGGTCTCCGGGGAATACGCGACCAGCTGCGGGGCGACCGGTCGCACCGGCACAACCCGCGAGTAGCAGGCGTTGAACACCTGGCGGCGGCTGTTTTCGGTGACCGGGTCCGCGGGCAGCATTCGCGTAAAGCGGTTGTCGAAGCGCAGGCTGGCCAGCGGGTTGGCGGGGTCGGGCGGACGGCTCATCATCGCTCCTGGTGCTGGCGGCGGGCCGCGCACTCGCCACGCTTGCCGCCGGGTTCAATCTGGGGTAATGCTCGCGGCCATGCACACACTCAAACCCATGCTGGCGGCCGCGGCCGTGGTCTTCATCTGGTCGGGCTGGATCACCCTGTCGCGTTACGGGGTCCATTCCTCGCTCGAGCCGGCCGACATCACCCTCTTGCGCTACTGGACCGCGCTCGTCGTGGTCGCGCCGCTCGCCCTGCGCTACCCCTGGCGGGCGCACCCGCTGCACCGCTACCTGGTACTCGGCCTCGGGGTCGGCTTTCCCTACACCATGCTCAGCTTCTACGGCCTGCGGGTGGTGCGCGCGGCCCATGCGGGTGTGCTCGTCAACGGCATGCTGCCGGTGCTGGGTGCGCTGGCCGCCTGGTTCCTGTTCCGCCAGCGCATCGGTGTGCACCGCTACGCGGCCATCGGCCTGATTTTTCTCGCCAACGGGGTGATGGCCGGCGGCCGGGTGCTGTCGCCGGACCGGTTGGCCGGCGTGTTCATCCTGCTGGCCGCCGCCTGCTGCTACACCCTGCACATGACCGCCATCCGGTTGTGGCGCATGGACTGGCGGGACGTGGTGGTGGTCGTGCCGGTGGTCAACGTGGTCCTGTTCACGCCGCTGTGGTTCGTGCTGCCCTCGAGCCTGGGCGGCGCGTCCCTGCACGATATGGCTGTTCAGGCGGTTTATCAAGGCGTCATCGTCAACGTGCTCGCGCTCACCGCCGTGGCCTACGCCATCCGCTACCTGGGCACGATCACCGTGGCCCTGTTCATGTCCTTTGTGCCCGTGACCACGGCCCTGCTCGCCTGGATACTGCTCGGCGAGGCGCCCTCGGGCTGGGAAACCGCGGGAATTGTCGGCTGTTCGCTGGGGCTTACGCTCTATGCCTGGGAGCCGGGACGGCCGCCCGGGCGGGCGGCAAGGGAGAGCAGGGACGGGGCAGGGCAGGGGGGGGGATGAACGCGCGCGAACTCGGCGAGGTGGCCGCAGGAAAGCGGCGGTTGACGGATTCGGAACGGCAGTGGTGCGTGGCCGAGCTGACCGGGGTGCTGGCGGATTGGAACCCGCTGCCGCGCACGCGAGAGGCCCACGACCGGGTGCTCGCGACCGTGCTGCTCGATGTCTGGACGGACAGTGTCCGCTGCGACTGCGAGTGAGCGGCCGGCGCTCAGGAAGCGGGATGTTGGAGAGGAAGGCGGGACGCGCCGCTCAGAGCACCCGCATCTTCAGGTTGGCCACGCCCTGACGGGAGAGCGACAGCTTGCGGGCCAGCCGGTAGCTCAGGTCCACATCGCGACCCTCGACATAGGGGCCGCGGTCCGTGACCGTGGCCCGCGCCTTTTCGCCGGTTTCCGGGTTTTCCAGCTCCACCCGGGTGCCCAGCGGCATGTCGCGGTGGG
>JAGODN010000033.1 GCA_017998195.1 Desulfobulbus sp.
CGTCCAGGGCATGCACCACCACTGGCTGCTGGACACGGCCCGGAGCCGCCTCGGTCGTACCCAGGCGGCCGCGGCCACGGTGGAAACCCGATTCCGCTACAACCCGGATGTGAAGAGCCTGCCGGCCATGGTGCCGGCGGTGATCCCGCTGCTCCTGCTGATGATTCCGGCCATGCTCACCGCCCTGTCCGTGGTGCGTGAGAAGGAGATGGGCTCGATAATCAACCTGTACGTCACCCCGGTGCGGCGCAGCGAGTTCCTGCTCGGCAAGCAGCTGCCCTACCTGCTGCTGGCCATGGGCAACTTTCTCCTCTTGACCGCACTCGCGGTGACCGTGTTCGGCGTGCCCATGACCGGCAGCTTTGCCGCGCTGTTCCTGGCGACCCTCCTCTACACCCTGTTCGCCACCGGCTTCGGCCTGTTCGCCTCGGTGTTCACCCGCAGCCAGATCGCCGCCATCTTCGCCACCATGGTCGGCACCATCCTGCCCGTGGTCCAGTTCGCCGGCCTGATCAACCCGGTCAGTTCGCTGGCCGGGGCAGGGCGGCTGATCGGCGAGGTCTACCCGGCCACGCACATGCTCATCATCAGCCGCGGCGTGTTCAGCAAGGCGCTCGGCGTGGCCGACCTGGGTGTCCAGTTCGCGGCCCTGCTCGCGGCAGTGCCGGTGATCTTCGTGCTCGCCGTCCTCCTGCTCGACCGACAGGAGCGCTGAGATGGTCAGCCCCGCGACCATTTACCGCCTGGGGGTCAAGGAGTTGTGGAGCCTGTGGCGCGACCCGATCATGCTCGTGCTGATCGTCTACGCTTTCACCCTGGCGATCTACATGGCCGGCACGGCCGTGCCCGACACGGTCAGTCGGGCGGCGCTGGCCATCGTTGACGAGGACGACTCGCCGCTGTCCACCCGCATCGCCGCCGCCTTTTACCCGCCCCATTTCCTGCGCCCGGTGATGATCGGCCTGGACGAGGTCGACCCGGGCATGGACAGCGGCCGCCACACCTTTGTGCTCGACATCCCGCCGGGGTTCCAGCGAGACGTGCTCGCCGGCCGCGCCCCGGCCCTGCAGCTGAGCGTCGACGCCACCCGCATGAGCCAGGCCTTCAGCGGCAGCGGCTCCATCCAGCAGATCGCGCTGGCCGAGGTGGACGAATTCGTTCGGGGCGTGCGGGGCGGCGATGCGCCGCCGGTGGACCTGGTGCTGCGCGCCCGGTTCAACCCCAACCTCACCCAGGCCTGGTTCGGTTCACTGATGGAGCTGATCAGCATGGTCACCATGCTCGCCATCGTCCTCACCGGCGCCGCGCTCATCCGCGAGCGCGAGCACGGCACCATCGAGCACCTGCTGGTCATGCCGGTCACCCCGGCCGAGATCATGCTTGCCAAGGTCTGGTCCATGGGGCTGGTGGTGCTGATGGCCACCGGGCTGTCGCTGGCCACTGTTGTCCAGGGGGCGCTGCAGGTGCCGATCGAGGGCTCGATCACGCTTTTTCTCGCCGGCACCGCGCTCCACCTGTTCGCCACCACCTCGCTGGGCATTTTCCTCGCCACCCTGGCTCGGTCCATGCCGCAGTTCGGCCTGCTCATCGTGCTCGTGCTGCTGCCGCTGAACATGCTCTCCGGCGGCATCACCCCGCGGGAGAGCATGCCGGTGCTGGCCCAGGCGGTGATGACCGCGGCGCCGACCACCCACTTCGTCGCCGCCAGCCAGGCCATCCTCTACCGCGGCGCCGGCTTCGCCGCGGTCTGGCCGCAGTTCCTGCTGCTGGCGGTGATCGGCCTGGTGCTCGCCTGCCTCGCGCTCGCCCGCTTCCGCCGCTCCCTCTCCACCCTCGCCTGAACCCGCCCGCCGGCGCGGGGTGTCGCCGGTTTTCAGGCAACCACTTGTCTTTCTGAAATTTTTATATAAATCAGCAGGTTCGCTCCCTGGTCAGAAAATGGCCAGGGTTCTGTTTTTTTGGTGTCATATTCATCGTGGGGCGGTAGATTCGTGCACGCCCCGGCAGCGGGAACAATCGCCCGCCGGAGCACGGCCCGGGTCGGCCCGCTCGCGGACAACGGCCCGAATTTCCTGACTTTGCGATGCGACCGTCGCGGTCCCTCAGCGGGCGACCGCACACGACAAGGGAGAGTACCTATGCGATTGGGTTTCCTGGCAAAAATTCTGCCGCCGCCGGAGAACAAGTTCTACAATTTTTTTGAAAACGGGGCGGAAGTCTGCGAATTGTCCTCCCAGCTCTTCTACCAGATCGTCCATTCCGACCTGAAGGAGCGGGAGGTCTACCTCATCCACGCCAAGACCTACAAGCGGCGGGCGGTGGAGGCCCTGGAGGGGAGCCTGGCCCTGCTCAACGCCTCGTTCGTCACCCCCATCGACCGGGAGGACATCCAGCTCATCTCCACCTACCTGTACAAAAGTACCAAGGTGGTGCTCAAGGCCTGCGTCAACCTGCGCATCTACCAGATCGACGCCTACAACGACATCGTCAAGAAGCAGGCGGAGATCCTGCTCAAGTCGGCCGAGGAGCTGCGCACGATCGTCACCATGCTCAAGAAGGGCTCGCCCCTGGCCGAGGTGACCGCCTGCTGCTCGCGCATCAAGGACATCGAGAACCGCGGCGACGAGATCCTCTTCTCCGCCACCGAGGAGCTGTTTTCCGGCAAGTACGACGCGCTCCACGTGCTCAAGCTGCGTGACATCTACAAGGGGATCGAGAACGCGCTGGACATGGGTTCGATCATCTCCGACGTGATCGTCAACATCGTTCTCAAGCACAGCTGACCGCCGGCCCCGCCAGGGGCCAGGGGGTGCGCGGCCGCGCCGCCGGCCGCATCACGGAAGAAAGGAAGAGGTTCCATGGTCCTGTCCCTGCTCATCGCCGTCATCGTCATCGCGCTCATCTTCGAGTACATCAACGGTTTCCACGATTCGGCCAACGCCATTGCCACGGTGGTTTCCACCAAGGTGCTCACCGCCCGTCAGGCCATTCTCTACGCCGGTGTGCTCAACATCGCCGGCGCCTTCATGGGCACCCACGTGGCCAGCACCATCGGCCGGGGGATCGTCGATACCGGCAGCGTCACCCAGGGGGTGATCCTCTGCGCCCTGCTGGCGGCGATCATCTGGAACCTGATCACCTGGTACTACGGCATCCCCTCGAGCAGTTCGCACGCCCTCATCGGCGGGCTCATCGGCGCGGCCCTGTCCAAGGCCGGCTACCAGGTGGTCCACTTCGAAGGCGTCACCAAAAAGGTGCTCCTGCCCATGGTCACCTCGCCGCTCATCGGCTTTGCCATCGGTTTTGCCTGCATGGTGGTGATCCTGTGGATCTGCCGCCGGGCCAACCCCAACTCGGTGAACCGGTATTTCAAGAAGCTGCAGATTCTCTCGGCCGGGGTGATGGCGCTCAGCCACGGCAGCAACGACGCCCAGAAGACCATGGGCATCATCACCATGGCCCTGGTGAGCTACCACGCCCTGGACAGCTTCGTGGTGCCCGCCTGGGTCATCCTCAGCTGCGCCGTGACCATGGGCCTGGGGACCATGGCCGGCGGCTGGCGGATCATCCGCACCATGGGCAGCAAGATGATCAAGCTCAAGCCGGTGCACGGCTTCGCCGCCGAGACCTCGGCCGCGGCCGTGATTCTCACCGCCTCCCACTTCGGCATCCCGGTGAGCACCACCCACATCATCTCCACCTCGATCATGGGCGTGGGCAGCACCCGCGGCGCGCATGCGCTCAAGTGGGGCATCGTCGGCAACATCGTCATGGCCTGGGTGCTCACCATCCCTATCTGCATGGTGATCGCCGCCATCCTCTACAGCATCGCCCGCCTCTTCCACCTCCTGCCCCTCTGAACCGCACCGGTCCGCGCCGCCCCGCTCCCGGCGGGGCGGGAGGGCGGAGTACCCCGATCCCGGGCGTTTGCCCGGCGCCTCACCCCCTTCAATAGGCCTTGACCGGCGAGACGAAGCCGCCCGGTTTGACCGCCAGCAGGGCGCATTCCAGCTCGTGCATAATGTTTTCCGCAGTGTTGCCCATGAGGTAGCCGAAGATGCCGGTGCGCGCCACCGTGCCCATGACCAGGATGTCGATCTTGCGGCTGCGCACGAACAGCGGGATCATCTTCTCGGGCTGGCCCTTCATGCGGTGCACGTGGAAGCGGCCGCCGATGGCGGACGCCTCGAGCAGCCGGCCGAGTTCCAGCTGATGCGCGGACTGGGCGTTCTGCATGGTGCTCTGCATGGTGTCGGCCGGGATCTCCACCCGGGTGTTGCCGCGCAGGAACCGTTCGAACTCGAAATCCCAGCAGCTGACAATGGCCAGGTCGCCGTCGCAGCTGTCGGCGAGCGAGCGGCCCAGGGTGAGCAGGCGCAGGGCCAGGTCGTGTTCGGACGCCTCCCGGTTGTCGGCGCTGACCGCCACGGCCACGCGGATCTCGCTCTTCGGCCGGTTGATCGGCCGGGCCAGCCACACCGGGCAGGGGCACTTGCGCAACAGGGTCATGTCCAGCGAGGTGAAACCGACCCCGCCCTCGATGGGCTCGGCCTCCTTGATGACCAGGTCGTGCACCTCGCGCAGGGCATGGCGGATCATGCGCACCGCCGGCGGGTCGGCCCCGGCGTCCAGTTCGACCGTGACCGGCGGGTCGTTGCCGCGCAGGTGCAGGGCGGCGCGCGCCTGGCGGATGGCGGTGTCCATCTGCTCGAGCAGGAACTCCCGGTACCTGTCCTGGTACATCTCGTGGCTCTTCGGCAGTTCGGGATAGACGAGCAGACACTTGAGCGCCGCCCGGTTGGCGCGGGCCAGGCTGAGAGCCTGCTTGAGCCCTTCGATATCGTCGCCGATGCCGGTGCTGGCGTAGAGGATGTTGCGGAAACTGTGCATGGGGTGCTCCTGGGCAAAAGGAATGCCGCCGGGGCGGCGGGAGAGGGGGGGGCGGCGCGGTCTAGTCGCCGGCGGCAGGCGTGCGCCCGGCGGGGAAAGGTGCGGGTGCGGCGGTTTCCGGGGCGAAGATCAGGGTCGCCAGGCCGTCGTCCTCGCCCGGGGTGACCAGGAAGGGGCCGAGCCGGACCGGCTCGCCGCCGGTCTCGGCGAGCAGCTCACCGAGCGACTGCTGCCGGTCGCGCGGACAGGCGAGGCTAAAGAAGCCGCAGAGTTGGCCGGCGGTGTGGTCGGCGCGGAAGACGATCTCCTGGCCCGGGGCGAGCAGCACCGGATCGGCGCAGGCGTCGAACAGGCAGTCCATGAGCGGCTTGATCCGCCGGCGCATGGCCACGAACACCCGGTCGCCGGGGGCGAGCACGGTGCGACCGCGCGGCATGATCACCTCGTTGCCGCGCACCACCAGGGTCACGGTCACCTCGTAGGGCAGGGCCAGTTCGCGCAGGGTCCGGCCGGCCACGTTGGCGTCGGCCGCCACCCGGTATTCGACGATCTCGCCGTCCACGTGGCGCAGGGCGTTGATCTCCACGCTCACCGGCGCGGTCGCGTCCGAGCGCACGCCGAGCCGCAGCCAGCGCGCCACCAGCGGCAGCGACCAGCCCTGGGTGACAGCCGAGACGAGCACGACGAAGAACACCACGTTGAAGATGAGCGTGCCCGTCTCGATCCCGGCCATGAGCGGGAAGGTGGCCAGGGTGATGGGCACCGCCCCCTTGAGCCCGACCCAGGAGAGAAAGAGGGTCTCCCGCAGGCTGAAACCGAAGGGCCAGGTCGACAGGGCCACGGCCAGCGGCCGGGCGACGAAGGTCAGGGCCAGGGCGACGAGCAGGCCGTCCACCGCCACCCCGGCCAGCCGGCTGGGGAAGCTGAGCATGCCGAGCATGACGAACAGCACGATCTGCCCGAGCCAGGCGGCCGCGTCGTGGAACTGGAAGATGCCGTTGCGGTAGACCAGCGACTTGCTGCCGAGCACGATGCCGGCGATGTACACCGCGAGAAAGCCGCTGCCGCCGAGCACCGCCGCCAGGCCGAAGGTGAGCAGGCCGAAGGCGAGCACCAGCACCGGGTAGAGGCCGGCGTAGTCGAGGTTGATGCGGTTGACCACCCAGGTGGCGACGGAGCCGAGCGCGACCCCGACCAGGGTGCCGACGCCGAACTGGAGCAGGAAGAGCAGGGCCAGCCCGGCAGCCGAGTCGGCGGTGCCGGTGATCAGGGCGATGCTGCCCACGGTGAGGAAGATGGCCATCGGGTCGTTGGAGCCGCTCTCCACCTCCAGGGTGTCGGCAAGCCGCCGCGACAGCCGCAGGCCGCTGGTGCGGAGGATGGAGAACACCGCCGCGGCATCGGTGGAGCCGACGATCGCCCCGAGGAGCAGGCCGTGCAGGAGCGGCATGTCGAGCACCAGGGTAGCGGCGACGCCGGTCAGGGCCGAGGTGAGCACCACGCCCAGGGTGGCCAGGCTCAGGGCCGGCCGCCAGACCGAACGCACCGAATGGATCGAGGTGCGCAGGCCGCCGTCGAACAGGATGAGCGCCAGGGCGGCGCTGCCGATGCTGTTGGCCAGGGGGTAGTTCTCGAAGGCAATACGGCCCACGCCCTCGGAGCCGGCCAGCATGCCGACGCCGAGGAACAGCACCAGCATGGGCATGCCGATGCGCGCCGAGAACTTGCTCGAGCCGATGCCGAGCAGCAGCAGGATGCCGGTGAGAAAGAGGATGGTGTTGATGCTGATCATGGACCTCCGGGTGGGCCGGGCGCCGTGTTGGCGGGCGAGCGGACCGTAGGGGGAATAAAGCAGTGAATGGCCGCGCGGGCAATCTTTTTCCGCGCCGGACCGGGGGGCATGGCGGCTGCGGCCGGGCGGCGCGGTCGCCCCCGGGCGCGGGCGGAACGAACCGGTCCGGGGCGCGGATCGGCCGCAAGTTCCAACTGTTGTCGCCCTTGGCGAAGTGCTTGCAAAAGGCCATCCGGCGGGTAGAATGGATATCATTTCGCGCATCCGGATCCACGGCCAGGTCGCCGCCGATTCGTTGCCGCCACCCCTGTCGCAGCGATGAAACCAGTCGACCTTCTCGTGGCCCACGCCGTCTACACGGTCGGCAGGATCCGTTCCGCCTGCATGGACCTGGCGCCCATCGTCCTGGTCATCGCCTTCTTCCAACTGTTCGTCATCCGCAAACCCCTGCCCGACCTGGGCGAGATCCTCCTGGGCGCCGTGCTCGTGGTGCTGGGCCTGAGCATGTTCATCGAGGGGCTGGAGCGGGCCCTGTTTCCGCTGGGCGAGGGCATGGCGCACGCGCTCAGCCGCAAGGGCAGCCTGTTGTGGCTCCTGGTGTTCAGTTTCGCCCTCGGCTTTTCCACCACCGTGGCCGAACCGGCGCTCATCGCCGTGTCCGGCGAGGCGGCCGACATCGCCGCCGACGGCGGCCTGATCGACCCGGACGCCCGCTCGCGAGGCGCCTACAGCCTGGGGCTGCGGCTGACCGTGGCCTGCTCGGTGGGCTGCTCCATCCTCCTCGGGGTGCTGCGCATCCTCCGGAACTGGCCGCTGCACGTGCTCATCATCGCCGGCTACGCGCTGGTCATGCTCATGACCGTGTTCGCCCCGCCGGAGATCATCGGCATCGCCTACGACTCCGGCGGCGTCACCACCTCGACCATCACCGTGCCGCTGGTCACCGCGCTGGGCGTGGGCCTGGCCACGGTCATCCGCGGCCGCAACCCGCTCACCGACGGCTTTGGCATGATCGCCTTTGCCTCGCTGTTGCCCATGCTCTTTGTCATGGGCTACGGCATCATCCTCTTCTGACCAGGGCGGACGGCATGGACTGGCTGCATGAACTGGCCCGGGACTTTCTCCTCACCTGCCGGGACATCCTGCCCATCGTCCTGCTGTTCGGTTTTTTTCAGCTGGTCGTGCTCCGTCGGCGGGTGGCCAACCTGGGCACCATCCTGGCGGGCACGGGGTACGTGGTCATCGGATTGACCCTGTTCCTGCTCGGCCTGGAAAAGGCCCTGTTTCCGCTGGGCAAGGTGATGGCCGGCCAATTGGTCGAGCTGAGCCTGCCCCGGGGCAGCGCCTTCGACCCGTCGGCCTGGGCCCGGTTCGGCTGGATCTACCTGTTCGCCGCGCTCGTCGGCTTTGCCACCACCATTGCCGAGCCCTCGCTCATCGCCATCGCCTTCAAGGCGCGCGAGGTCTCGGGCGGCAGCATCAACCCCTGGGGGTTGCGGGTGACCGTGGCGGTGGGCGTGGCCCTGGGGCTGGGGTTGGGCACCTTCCGCATCGTCACCGGCACGCCGCTCCACCTCTACATCCTGGCCGGCTACGTGGTGGTGCTGGTGCAGACCTGTTTCGCGCCCAAGTCGATCATGGCCATTGCCTACGATTCCGGCGGCGTGACCACCTCCACCGTCACCGTGCCCATTGTCGCCGCCCTCGGCCTGGGCTTGGCCGCGGCCGTGCCGGGCCGCAACCCGGCCATCGACGGCTTCGGCCTGATCGCCTTTGCCAGCCTCTTTCCGATCATCACCGTGCTCGGCTACGGCCAGTACGCCCAATTCATGAACTACCGGGCGCGACGCCAACCCAGGGAGAAGCAGCATGAAATTTAAAGTGATTTTCGCCTCGGTGAAAACCGACATCACCGACACCGTGGTCGACGCGGCCAAGACCGCCGGCGCCACCGGCGCGACCATCATCCCGGCCCGGGGCACGGGTATGAAGGAGGCCAAGACCTTCTTCGGCCTGAGCCTGGAGGCGCCCACGGACATCGTCATGCTCGTGCTCGAGGAGCACATCGTCCGCCAGGTGCTGGCCGCCATCTACGCCGCCGGCAAGTTCGACCAGCCGGGCACGGGCATCGCCTTCGTCCTGCCGGTGGAATCCGTGGTCGGGCTGGAGAGCCAGCTCGAACGGTTCAAGCAAGAGGTGCGCGAGCAGTATTTCTAGGGTATGGAGGACGGACGCCGGCCGGCACGGGCCCTCCGCCCGGTTTCATTTTTTTTCAGGGACAGAACCATGACACGCGAAAAAGAACCTGTTGTCCGCGGGCGGGATGTGATGAGCACCCGCATCGTTTCCATCGACGGCATGGCCACCGCCCGCGAGGCCGCGGCCCGCATGCGGGAGGAGCGGGTGCACAGCCTGCTGGTCAACAAGCGCTCGCCCGCGGACGCCTGGGGCATCGTCTCGGTGCAGGACATCATCAACGGCGTGCTCATCCCGGGCAAGCGGGCCGAGGAGGTCAATGTCTACGAAATCATGACCAAGCCGGCCCTGACCGTGCCCGCGGACATGGACATCCGTTACATCGCCCGCCTGCTCCACCGGGTGGGCATGCGCCGGGCCCCGGTGGAGGAGAACGGCGAACTGGTGGGCATGGTCACGCTCAGTGCGCTGGTGCTCGACCACGACCTGTTCCTGCGATGAACCGCCGCCTGCCTGCGCCGTCCCCGACCCGCCCGCGGGGAGCGTTTTTGCCTGCGACCCGGAGACGGCGCCGATGAAATTTCTGCCCTCGCAGTTGCTCTACCTGCTCCAGGACCGGCGGGCGCGCCGCAACATCCGCTCCCTGGCCGAGTTCACCCTGTTCCTGACGGTGCTGGTGGCGGTCTTCAGCTTTCTCTTCCACGTGATCATGGCCCACGAGGGCCGCGACTTCTCCGCGGTTACCGGCGTCTACTGGACGCTCACGGTGATGTCCACCCTGGGGTTCGGCGACATCACCTTCAACAGCGACCTGGGGCGGCTGTTCTCCATCATCGTGCTGGTCAGCGGCATCCTCTTCCTGCTGGTCATGCTGCCGTTCACCTTCATCCAGTTCTTCTACGCGCCCTGGCTCGAGGCCCAGAACAAGTCGCGGGTGCCGCGCACCCTGCCGTCCGAGGTCACCCGGCACGTGCTCATCACCTGCTGGGACCCGATCGCCATCGCCCTGGTGGGCCGGTTGCGCCAGTACGGTCACGACTACGTCATCCTGGTCCCGGAGGTGCAGCAGGCGCTCGACCTGGTGGACCAGGGCTTCCGGGTGCTGGTCGGCGAACTGGACGACGCCACCACCTACCTGCGCGCCCAGGTCGACCGGGCGGCCCTGGTGGTGGCCCTGAACGACGACATGAAGAACACCAGCATCGTCTACACGGTGCGCGAGATCGCCCCGAACGTGCCCATTGTCGCCAATGCCGACCTGGAGGACTCGGTGGACATCCTCCGCCTGGCCGGGTGCAGCCATGTGTTCCAGTTCATGAACATGCTCGGCCACTCGCTCGCCCGGCGCACCCTGGGCGCGCACACCCGCTCCAACGTCATCGGCCGCTTCGAGGACCTGGTCATCGCCGAGGCCCCGGCCATGCGCACGCCCTTGGTGGGCAAGTCGATCCGGAACCTCGGTCTGCGCCAGGCCACCGGCATCAACGTGGTCGGCCTGTGGAACCGGGGCGGGTTCAGCCTGCCCCACCCGGATACCGAGGTCGAGTCGAGCACCGTGCTCCTGCTCGCCGGCTCGGAGGCGCAGCTGGCCTCGTACAGCGACTGGGTGGGCGAGAGCGGGGACCGCAGCACCGCGCCGGTGCTCATTCTCGGTGGCGGTCGGGTGGGCCAGGCCGCCGCCGCCACCCTGCGCGAGCAGGGCGTGCCCTACCGCATCGTCGAGAAGAACCCGCGCCTGCGGGGCGACGCGGAACACTGCATCCTCGGCAGCGCCGCCGACCACGCGACCCTGATCAAGGCCGGTATCGACGAGGCGCCGTCGGTGTTCATCACCACCCACAACGACGACGTCAACATCTACCTGACCATCTACTGCCGCCGCCTGCGGCCGGACATCCAGATCATCAGCCGGGCCACCCTGGACCGCAACATCAACATCCTCCACGCCGCCGGCGCCGACCTGGTGATGTCGCACGCCTCCATGGCGGCCAACACCATCATCAACATCCTCACCCCGGACCGGGTGCTCATGCTCACCGAGGGGCTGAACATCTTCCGCTGCCCCATGCCTGCCGACCTGGTGGGCAAAAACCTCCTGGAGAGCGGCATCCGCGAGAACACCGGCTGCAGCGTCATCGCCCTGTTCCGCGAAGGCAGGCTGCAGATCAATCCCGAGCCCGCGGAAACCTTCGGCATCGACGACGAACTGGTGATGATCGGCACGGTCGAATCGGAGAAGAACTTCACGACCCTGTACCCGGAAAAGGGCAAGAAGGGCGGAGGAACGGCCGCGCCGCCGGTCGTCTGACCGCAAACCGGGCGGCGGGCGGTCAGGCGGGGAAGACGCGGTACTTTTCCACGAACCCGGTGGGGCGATAGCTGAGCTTGGCCTGGCGCAGGCCCGGGTCGCCCAGGTCCTGTTCGCGGTTGATGGTCTGGTAGTCCTCGGGCAGGATGGCGGCGAACGACTGGTTGATGAACTGGTAGAGGCCCTTGTAGCCGGTGACCGCCTTTTCGAAATGAATGAGGAAGCTGGACGCGCCGGCCAGCTCCTCGCCCAGCACATAGGCCACCGGCCGGTCGGCCACGTAGTAGACCCCGCCGCAGAGCTGCAGCTCATCCATCCGTTCGAGCCCCTCCCGGGCCGCCCGGTAGTCGCCGTCCCGGTCGACCCCGGCCCGCCACGCCTCCAGCACCTGCAGGGCGTCCCCCAGGTACTCCTCCCGCAGCGGCCGCGCCTCGTACTCGTGTTCGCGGAGAAAGGCCTTGATCAGGTTGCGCTTCTTGCTGTAGCTGCGGCCGTTCAGCTGGGCCAAATCCTCGCGGCGGTAGAGGTAGTCGAAGTTGTCCCGGTCCTCGCGGACATCAAAGCCGAGGCTGCGCAGCCGATCGGCCTGGGTGGCGGAGGCCGCCTTGAGCATTCCCCGGTCCTGGAACAGCCGGTCGAGCAGGGCGCGCCCGGGCAGGCCGAAGGGCAGCATGAAAAACGGTGTGTCGCCGTCCCGGCCGAGGATCACCGGGGTGCTGTCGTCGAGCCGGCAGAGGGGGTAGGGGTGGGCGTGGCGGAACAGGAAGAGGTTCGCGAAGGGGAAATCGGAGATGCCGTCG
>JAGODN010000327.1 GCA_017998195.1 Desulfobulbus sp.
CCCCGTCTCCGCACCCTGCTCTCCTTCATGGCCGATTCCATCCTGACCGACGTTATCTCCTTGTTCCTGTTCATTCCTTCGGGGTACTGCCCTGTTGCAGGAGCACGCAGGGCTTGCTCGATTTTTTGCAAGAGTCGGACCAAAAAAATTAACAAGTATAATTTTTCCATTATTTTCAAATTGTTAAAATGGAATTCTTCTCGCCTCACATCCCGAAAAAAGAAAAATTTATTCATTATTGTTGATAAAACCAAACCGTATAAAACAAAAACGTAAACAATTGCTCGAGCGAAACAGCCCCCCGGGAGTTGCAGCCGGAAACCAGCAAACAGTCGTTGCATCCTGGGCGATAATGGGAAAAGATACGAACGCACCCTCCGGCCCGTTGTCCGCCAACCCGTTTCAGCCCCGAGGAGGCCGCTGCATGCCCCGTTCCCTGCCGGACCACCGGACCGACGACCGTCGATGGAACGCTGTCGACCGGACCATGCAGCGGCATGACTACCGGCCCGAGGCCCTCATCGAAACCCTGCACACAGCCCAGGAAAGGTACGGCTTCCTGGACCCGCAAACCCTCGGCCGCATTGCCGACCGGCTGGGGGTAGCGCCGAGCAAGGTGCTGGGCGTGGCCACCTTTTACAATCATTTCCGCCTGCAGCCGGCCGGCGAACACACCCTGGCGGTCTGCACCGGCACGGCCTGTCACGTCAAGGGCAACGACCGGATCCTCGCCTGGGCAAGGGAGCAGTTCGGCCTGTCGCCCGGAGAAACCACCCCGGACAACCGGCTTTCGCTGGTCGAGGTGCGCTGCGTGGGCGCCTGCGCGCTGGCGCCGGTGATCGTCACTGATGGCGAGATCAGAGGGAAAAAAAGTTTCGCGGAATCCACCGCAATGATCGGGGAGTGGCTGGGCGATGCGGGTCGATGACATGCGGCAGCGGGCGGAGGAACGGCGACGGTACCTGGACGGGTTCGCCCATCATCTGCTCGTCTGCGCCGGCCTGGGCTGCCAGGGCAACGAGGAGATCGTCGCCGCGCTGAACCGGGCCGTGAACGAACGGGGCCTGGCCGACCGGGTGCTGGTGCGCCGGACCGGCTGCATGGGCCTGTGCGCCCTCGGCCCCCTCGTCAGGGTGGAGCCGAACACCATCGTCTACCAGGGGGTACGGCCCGGGGATGCGGACGAGATCGTCACGGCCCTGGGCCGGAAGCCGGTGACGCGACTGCTTCTGTCCCCTGACCTGCCCTTCTTCACCCGGCAGCACAAGCGCGTACTGGCCCTGTGCGGCCGCATCGACCCGGACCATTTCGACGACTACCTGGCAGCCGGCGGCTACACGGCCGTGAGCACAGCACTGACCGCCATGCGCCCGGCCGGGGTGATCCGGCTCATCGACGACAGCGGCCTGCGCGGCCGGGGCGGGGCCGGGTACCCCACCGGGCTCAAATGGGCCACCGTGGCCAAGGCCGCGGGTGCCAGGAAATATCTCATCTGCAACGCCGACGAGGGTGATCCCGGCGCCTTCATGGACCGGGCCATCCTCGAAGGCACGCCGCACGCGGTGCTCGAGGGCATGATCATCGCCGCCTACGCGGTCGGCGCGAACAGCGGCTACATCTACGTGCGGGCCGAATATCCGCTGGCAGTGCAGCGGCTCCAACGGGCCATGCGCGAGGCGGAACACAACAACCTGCTCGGCCATGCCATCTGCGGTTCCGGCTTCGACCTCAAACTGGAGATCCGCCTCGGTGCCGGCGCCTTTGTCTGCGGCGAGGAAACCGCCCTGATCGCCTCGGTCGAGGGGGGCCGCGGCCTGCCCCGACCGCGGCCCCCCTACCCGGCCGAACGCGGCCTGCACGGCTGTCCCACCCTGATCAATAACGTGGAAACCTACGCCAACATCCCGCTCATCGTCACCCGCGGGGCCGACTGGTTCGCCGCTGCGGGCACGGAGCGCAGCCGCGGCACCAAGGTGTTCGCCCTGTCCGGCAAGGTCCGGCACACCGGCCTGATCGAGGTGGACATGGGCACCACCCTGGGCGAGATCGTCAACGACATCGGCGGCGGCGTCCCGGACGGCCGGGCGCTCAAGGCAGTGCAGACCGGCGGTCCTTCCGGCGGCTGCATCCCGGCGGACCGGCTCGACACCCCGGTCACCTACGAGGACCTGGGCGCAGTCGGCTCGATCATGGGTTCGGGCGGCATGATCGTCATCGACGAAACCACCTGCATGGTGGACATGGTCCGCTACTTCATGCAGTTCTGCATGGAGGAGTCCTGCGGCAAATGCGTGCCCTGCCGGGTGGGCACGGTGCAGATCCACCGCCTGCTGGGCAAATTCTGCGAACACCGGGCCACCCCGGCTGACCTGGTAACGCTGGAAACACTCTGCGACCTCGTCAGGGAAACGAGCCTCTGCGGCCTGGGCCAATCCGCCCCCAACCCGGTGCGCAGCGCTCTGCGCTTTTTCCGCCAGGAATTCCTCGACCGCATGGTGCAACCCGCCGACACCCCGGAGCACAATTCATGAGCATCATGCTGACCATCGACAACAGGCCGGTGAGCGGCCGCGCCGGGGAGACCATCCTGCAGGTGGCCGCGGAAAATGACATCCGCATCCCCACCCTCTGCCACCTGGAGGGACTGTCCGGCCACGGTTCCTGCCGGTTATGCCTGGTGGAGGTGGCCGGCGGCGGCAAACTGCTGCCCGCCTGCGTCACCCCGATCCGGGAAGACATGGAGGTGCTCACCCGCTCGGAGCGGCTCGACCGTCACCGCCGCCGGATCATCGAACTGCTGCTGGCCGAACGCAACCACGTGTGCGCGGTCTGCATGGCCAACGGCAGCTGCGAACTGCAGGATCTGGCCAGGGAATTCGGGGTCGACCATCTCGCCTTTCCGCCCCTGTACCCGTTGCTGCCGGTGGATGGTTCGCATGCGCGTTTCGTCCTCGACCACAACCGCTGCATTCTCTGCACCCGCTGCGTGCGGGTCTGCGCCGAGATCGAGGGGGCGCACACCTGGGACGTGCGCAACCGCGGCAGCCGCAGCCTGATCGTCGTTGATCTGGACACGCCCTGGGGCGAGTCGACCACCTGCACCGGCTGCGGCAAGTGCGTAGCGGTCTGCCCCACCGGCGCCCTGTTCGAGAAAGGACGGTCTGTTGGCGAACTGCGCCAGCACCGGCCCGCGCTCGTTGCCCTGGTCGCGGGGCGATCGACGGAGGGCGCATGAACAGGCTGCGGCTCGCCACCCTGTGGCTGGACGGCTGTTCCGGCTGCCACATGTCGCTTTTGGACATGGACGAGCGCCTGCTCGACCTGGCCGGCCGGGTCGACCTGGTCTACGG
>JAGODN010000328.1 GCA_017998195.1 Desulfobulbus sp.
GGGCGTAGTCCGTGCCCGGCCGGTTCTGCCAGTAGCGGGTCGCCTTGGCGGCGGTGACCGAGGCGCGCGGGTCGACGTAGGTCACCCGGGCGCCGTTCTTGATGCCCTTGAGGAAGCTCTTCACCTCCTTGACGCGCAGCGACTCGGTCAGGTTGCGGCCGAACAGGACGATGTGGCGGGCGTTCTCGTAGTCGTAGGCAAAGTCCTTGCGGCCCAGGCCGTACACCGACATGGAGGCGTGGTGGACGTTGCGGCCGCAGGTGCAGTCGTGGTTGATGTAGTTGGGCGAACCCAGCGCCTTGACAAAGGCCTTGCGCAGGTCGTTGAACGGGCCGCCCCGGTCGCTGAGCATGATCGCCCGGCCGCCGTGCTCGGCGATGATCGTGTTCAGCTTCTTGGTGATGAAATCAAAGGCCTCGTCCCAGGAGACCTCGCGCCACTCGCCGGCGCCGCGGTCGCCCACGCGCAGCATGGGGTTCATTGGCCGCTGCTTGTCCAGCCGCTGGGAAAAGGCGGCGCTGCCCTTGGCGCAGAGGCTCGTGCCCATGCCGCCGTCGTTGCTGTTGCCCTCGATCCACACCGGCTGATTGTTCTCGACCTGCACGGCGATGGGGCAGCGTACGCTGCACATCCCGCAAATGCTGTATTTCGTCTCTTTCATTCCTCTTCCCCTGTTGCGCGTTGGAGAGCCTCGACCGGCCGGGACCCTGCCCCGCCGACGCCTATTGCTTGTCTTGTCACCGTCCACCGGCAGGCCCGGGTCAAGGCACGATGCACCTCAACCCGGAGACCATGGACCTGCCCCCTGCACTCCGCACCTATGGAAAAAATATTTCGGCGCGGTCTGCAAGACATTTCGCCCGCTGCGGCGGAAACGGTACCTGCTCGCTCGCTGTTTGCACTATGGGTGCCAGCTTGTTGGAACGCACCCCGCAAACCGGCAACAGCCTGTTTTCTCTGGACAGTTACCTGCTGCCCGGGCAAGCGGACCGACACCGGATGGCCGATGAGCGTGGTACCGCCGCGCCTGGGTGCAACAAAAAATGTGCGAAGGGCAACAAAAAGATAGCGCCGCGATCCGCCTTGCGGAAAGAAAACCCGGCAGGTGCGGATGCGCACTCAACGGGACGGGAACACCGCCCCCGGCCACGCCGCCCGCTGTGAACAGCGCAGTCGCCCCGGCCTCGCGCCTACTTGCTCTTCCGCTTGGCGATCTTCTTGGGGTACTGCTTCTTGTAGAGCCGCCGGGCTTCGGCCAGTCGTTTCTCGCTGCGTTCGATGAGCAGTTCCTGGGCGGAGCGCTGTTCGTCCTTGGGCTCGGGCCGGCGCTGGAGGTAGCTGCCGTCCGCCTGCATGTCCCAGGCGCCGCGCCGGTCGGCCAGCTGCAGGTCGAGGATCTCGCGCAGCTGGGCCTGCAGGGAGGGTGTCTCCACCGGCGCGACCATCTCCACCCGCCGGTCGAGGTTGCGCTTCATCAGGTCGGCCGAACCGATGTAGTACTGTTCCTGGCCGTTGTTGCGGAAATAGTAGATGCGCGCGTGCTCGAGGAAGCGGCCGACCAGCGACACCACCCGGATGTTGTCCGACAGGCCGATGATGCCCGGCCGCAGCAGGCAGCTGTCGCGCACGATCAGGTCCACGTGCACGCCGGCCTGGGAGGCCTGGTAGAGGGCGGCGATGAGATCCTGGTCGGTGAGGGCGTTGGTCTTCAGCTGGATGAGCCCGGTGTGGCCCTTGGCCTGGTGTTCGATCTCGCCCTTGATGCCGTCGAGCAGGGCCTTTTTGAGAATCCGCGGGCTGGGCAGCAGCTTCTTGTACCTGCGCGCCGGTGCGTAGCCCAGGGTGAGGAAGTTGAAGAACTCGGTCATGTCATCGCCGATCTCGTGGTCGCAGGTGAGCAGGCCGAGGTCGCAGTAGGCCCGGGCCGTGCCGGCGTGGTAGTTGCCGGTGCCGATGTGCACGTAGCGCTTGAGGCCGCTGTAATCACGGCGGACCACGAAGATCACCTTGGAATGGGTCTTCAGGCCGACCACGCCGTAGGTGACGTGGATGCCCGCCTCTTCCAGGTGGTTGGCCCAGTGGATGTTGGCCGACTCGTCGAAGCGGGCCATCAGTTCGACCACCACCGCCACCTGCTTGCCGTTCTGGGCCGCGTCGAGCAGGTACTGGATGATCTGCGAGTTGGCCGAGGTGCGGTACAGGGTCATCTTGATGCCCAGCACCTTGGGGTCGGTGGAGGCCTCGCGCAGGAACCGCTCCACCGAGTTGCTGAACGACTCGTACGGGTGCTGGAGGAGAAACGGCCCCTCCTCGCGGATCAGGTGGAAGATGTTGGGTGCGTCCGGGTTGATCTTGTAGTGGTTGAGCGGCCGGTGCGGCGGGTAATGCAGCTCCGGCTTGTCGATGGCCACGATCTGCATCAGGTCGCGCTTGCCCATGATCCCCTCGATCACGAACACGTCCTTGCGCGAGTCGATGCCCAACTGGGAGGCGAGCATGCCGCGGTGCTGCCGGGTCATGCTGGCCTCCACCTCCATGCACACGATCTCGGCGAACTTGCGGTCGCGCAGGGCGGATTCGATCATCGAGAGCAGGTCCACGGCCTGGTCGGGCAGCTTTTCGGTGATGGCGTTGCGGGTCACCCGGAACAGCTCGCAGCTCTCGATGACCATACCCGGGAAGATCACCTCCAGGTTGTTGGCAATCACGTCCTCGAACAGCACGTACACCTGCCGGTCCGGCTCGACCCGGATGAACCGGGGGATGCCGGCGCCGGTGGTCGGCACCTTGATCCGGTTGAGGTAGACGTGCTCGCCCGAACTGTGGCGGGTGGCCACCAGCAGGTTGAGCGACAGGTTGGAGATGAACGGGAACGGGTGGGCCGGGTCCATGCCCTGGGGGGTGAGCAGCGGGTAGATGTTGTCGCGGAAATAGGCGGCCATGCGCTGCCGCTGCTCGTCACTGAGCTGGGCGTATTTGAGGAGGTGGATGTCCTGGCGGGCGAGCTGGCCGAGCAGTTCCTGCTCCATGTTGTGCTGCCGGCCGATGAGGTCGCGGATCACCGCGTAGCTCTCGTCGATCTGCTGCTGCGGGGTGCGGCCGTCGATGGAGAGCAGTTTGAGGCCGGCGCCCACCTGCTGCTTGAGGCCGCCGATGCGCTTCATGAAGAATTCGTCCAGGTTGGAGCCGATCACCGACAGGAAGAACAGCCGTTCGAGCAGCGGGTTGCGCACGTCACAGGCCTCGCTGAACACCCGCCGGTTGAACTCCAGCCAGGTGAGTTCGCGGTTCAGGTACCACTCGGGTGCGGTCCGGTCGAACACCCGCTCCGTCTTGCCCGCCTTGTC
>JAGODN010000329.1 GCA_017998195.1 Desulfobulbus sp.
TCCCGGACCTGCTGGCGCAACCGGTGTTCCATTTCCTTGCGGGCGGTGATGTCCGAGGTCACGCCGGCGAGGAAGGTCCGGGTGGTGTCCTTGTCCTGGCGGATACGGCCGCGGGAGACCAGCCAGCGGTCCCGGCCGTCGGTATTGCGGATCCTGTACTCGACCTGCACCTCCACCCCGAGGCTGCGCGCTCGCTCGATGTTTTCGGTGATCAGGTCGTGGTCCTCGGGATTGATATGGGCGAGGACGTCGTCCAGGGTAACCGTTTGCTCCTCGCTGAACTGGTAATGGGCGAGGGCGATAGGGGTCGCCCAGAACACCCCCGTCTCCAGGTCGAGTTCCCACAGGCCGACACTGGCCGAAGCCGCGGCCATGTCCAGCCGTTCCTGGTGGATGGCATGGGCCTTGAGCATGTCTCGACGTTCGATGGCGCTGATGAAGATCTCGCCGAGCAGGTGCAGTTGGGGGACCAGGGGCAGGGGCAGGAGAACCGGTTTCCTGGTGGCGTGGACCACCAGGATGTGGTGCACCCGGCCGTCGAGGCTCAGCGGGATGGCCAGGGCGGTCTTGATGCCGAGCCGGACAAAGGCGGCGCGGTCCAGGGTTGCTTCCGGGGGCATGGAATCGACCCCGGTCTTGATGAGGGTGCGGCCCTGGAGGACGAGTTGTTCATAGGTCCAGGGTGTCTGTTCGGCCAGGTTGACCCGTTCCAGCAGCAGTTCCGCGCCGGGCGAGTACCAGGCGTGTGAAACCATCACCCGGCTGCATTCCTGCTGCACTTTGACCAGGGCGCCGCGGTCCAGCTGCAGCGTTTCCAGAACCTGCCGCAGGCAGTCACGGACCACCGCGTCCAATTCCTCGTGGGAGGCCTTGAGGATGCGGGCCGAGATCGACGGCAGCAGCCGCTCGATCGGACCATCGGCCACCACACGGTCCACCGGCGTGCGGGCCACCTCGCCCCTGGCGGATGCCCGCCTGCCGCCGGCGGGCTCGCTGTCCCGTACGGGGCTGCTGCCCAAGTCGTGTGCGAACAGGGTCGTCTGGTCACCTGGCGGTTGCTGTGGCGGGGCGCCCCGCGTTCATCCGTCATCGCCGCCGGCCACCGCCCGCTGGCCGCGAAGCGCGAAACTGGTTGGCCCGGGCGCTCTGCACGTTGCCGTAGTTGCGGGCCTGGGCCTGTCGCTCCAGGTTGCGGGTTTCCTGGTTGCGGCTCGGCTGGGGGGCGGGCTGCCAGCTGTTGCCGCTGCGCTGGCTCCAGCTGCCGCTGGTGTCCTTCTTGTAGACGTTGCCGTTGCGGCCGGCGTAGACGTTGCCGGACCGGTCGCGGGCCACCCCGCCCTGGCCGCGGGCCGTGTCCCATCCGGCCGCGCCGGCTCCGGAACTGCCGCGCACCCCGGCCGCGGAGCCGTAGGCCCCGGAGCGCGAACCGCCCTGGACCGAGTGGCCGCCCCGCTCGGCGTAGAAGCGGCCGGCCGAGCCGGTGGCGGTTTCGACCCGGCCCCGCTCGGCGTAGGCGCCGGTGCGCGGGTTGTAGGCCTGGCGGTAGCCGGCGGCCCCGGCCGGGCCGGAGGCGTAGCCGCTGCGCGCGTAGGTGCCGGTGCGAGGGTTGTAGGCGGCACTCCGGCCGGCGCCGCCATACGGGCCGTAGGCCACCCGCGTCCGGGCCACCGTGCCGCCGGCGGCGTAGTGGGACACGTAGCCGCCGTAGCCGTGGTGGTAGACGGCCCCGCGGCCGTAGGAATAGTAGGGCGCCGGGTAGTAATAGTCGTGATGGTGGTCGGCGATGAGGGCCCCGGCCACCATGCCCATGCCGAACATGACCACGCCGGTGGCGGCGACATACTCGCCGCTGTAGCCCGAGGTCTGGGTGTAGACGATGGTGGTCGGGGTGGCGTTCTGCACCCGCACGTAGGTCACGTTGTAGCTCGGGTGCGAGGGCGGGATGGCGTAGATGGCGGCCGGCACCACCGCGGCGTAGGTCCACGGTCCGGTCGGCGACGCGCTCACCAGCCAGGAGCCCTTGCTGCACCAGTAGTAGTTGTTGTCGACGAGAAAGACCTGGCTGGGGGTATTGACCGCGTAGCGCACCGTGGTGCCCTCGATCACCACATACTCCGGAGGTCCGGCGTAGGTGATCGTTTCCGTGACCTTGGTCGGGGTCACGCTGGTGGTGGTGGGCACCGAGGCGAGCAGGACCGCGTCCCTGGCCTGCTGGGTGCCGGGCACCGCGGTCTTGACCTGGGCCGCCGGGCTGTCGTCCGGGATCCGGGCAAAATCGGCGGGCAGGTCGTTGCTCGCCGGGGTCCACGGTCCGTCCAGGCCGGGGGCGCGGAACCAGCGGCCGGCCACCAGGAAGTAGTGGCGCTGCTCGCTGCTGTGCAGGAACAGGGGGCTGTCGGTGTTCACCACCTGCATCAGCGCGGTCCCGGGAATGGCCGTGTAGCGGGGCTCGCCATCGGTGAGAATGAGTTCGGCCGGCTCCGTGGCGGTGAACACCACCGGCGGGGCGCCGGGCTGCGGCCGGGCCGGTATGTTTTTGCGGACCTCGGCCCAGTTGGCGTCGGTTGGCAGGGTTTTCAGCACCGCGGGCAGAGTCCTGGCAACGACCCACGGCCCGCGCACCGGGTCAGCGGCGGTCAGCCAAGTGGAGCCATCGAGCAGGTAGCAGCGCTGGCCGGCGGTGTCGGACAGCACGTCCCAGTTGGCGTTGACCGCAAACATCAGGTCTGACCTGCCGGCGCTCACCGGCTTGAATTCCGGCTGCCCGAGAAACATGAGGAGGATGGCCGGACGACTGCTGAAAAAGATTTTCGGCGGCTGCAGGTTCACCGGAACCGGCGGCTGCACCGGCTGCTGCCCCGGTTCGAGGTAGGCGAGCACCCGGTCAAGCGACACGATGGTGGTCTGCCGCCGCGGCAGCAGTTCATCGACGATCGCCCTCAGCCGTTGTTCCTCGCCGGCCGGCAGGTTGGCGAAGCGCACCTGCCGGTCCAGGGGCTGGGCCACCACCTCGCGGGTGCTCTCGTTGACCGTGGTGCGGGCCGCCACCTCGAGCACGCCGAACCGTTCCTCCTTGGCGCCCTTGTCGAGCACCCCGATGGCGCAGCGGAAGTGGATTTCCGCATAGTCCGGCCAGGAATCGATCTGCGGCTGGTAGACGGTGAGGCGCTTGCCGCCGGCGGCGAACAGCCGGGGCCAGCCGGGGTCGGCGCTGTCCGCCGGAGTCGAGGACGCCGCTGCCAGGGGCGCGCAGGGCAGCAGCAGGACGAGGAGGAACACAGTGAGAAGGCGGCCGAAGGCGTGCATGGTGATGTCTCCTTGGTCGAGAGCCACCGTTTCGCCTG
>JAGODN010000330.1 GCA_017998195.1 Desulfobulbus sp.
AAGGAGCCTGCCCGCGATGAATAGATCCTGTCTCCGCCTCGTGCTTGCCGCCCTTTTGGCAACGATCCTCACCGGGTGCGCCGCACCGCCGGCGCCGGTGGTCTACCACAGCCTGCTCGGTGCGGACACCGGCGCAGCGGCCACGGCCCGGGCCGACGGCCCGGCCCTGGTGGTCGGCCCGGTGCGGGTGCCGGACCTGCTGCACAACACACGGCTCGCCACTGGCAGCGACGGCCGCTTTCAGCTGGCCGAGAACCACCGCTGGGCCGGGAGCGTGGACCGGGAGATCGGCCGGGCCCTGGCCGAGCGGCTGGCCGCGGACCTGGCCACCGAGCGGGTGACCCTCTTTCCGCAAGCGCCTGCGACCAAAACCGCCTGGCGGGTGCAGGTCGAGGTGCTCGCCCTGGACGGCCTTCCCGGGCAATGGGCCCGCCTGGAGGTCCGCTGGACCCTCCTGGACCCGGCCGGCACCGGGCCGCGCACCCGCCGCGGCGACTACCGTGAGCCGCTCACCGATCCCGGCCACGCGGCCTGGGTGGCCGGCCAGCGAACAAACCTCGCCCGGCTCGGCGCGGACATCGCTGCCGTGATCCGCGAACCGTAGCGACCCCAGGCGAGGCCAGGAAGGCAGCACCTGTATTCCCCGCACCAGCCGAACCGGAGGCCAATGGCCGCATGAATGCGAATCCCCCCGAAATCGTCCGCACCACCCTGGGCGTGCTCTGCATCGGTCTGATGATCGTTGCCAGCCTTTCGGTGCTGCGGCCCTTCCTGTTCGCCCTCGGCTGGGCGGTGATGATCGTGGTCGCCACCTGGCCCTTCCTCCTGACCGTGGAGCGGCGCTGCGGCCACCGGCGCTGGGCCGCGGTGCTGATCATGACCCTGACCCTGCTGCTTTTTGTGGTCATTCCGCTCTCGTCCGCCATCCTCACCATCCTCCGGCGGACCGGCGACCTGGTGGCGCTGTTTGACGCCCTGAAAACCGTGCGCATCCCCTCGCCGCCCGAATGGTTCGCCAGGGTACCGCTCATCTCCCATTCCCTGGTGGAACGCTGGCAGCATCTGGCAGTGATCAGCCCGCAGGAACTCAGCGCCCGACTGGCGCCGCACCTCAGTACCACCATGAAGTGGTTTGTCGGCCAGGTGGGCAATATCGGCCTGCTCGCGCTCCAGTTCCTGCTGATGGTCCTGCTCGCCGCGCTCCTCTACGCCCGGGGCGAGCAGGCGGCGCAACTGGTGCGGGCTTTTGCCGGCCGGCTGGCCGGCGATCGCGGCCTGGAGGCCGTGCAACTCTCGGGCCTGGCCATCCGCAGCGTGGCGCTGGGGGTTGTCGGCACGGCGATCATCCAGTCAGGCCTCGGCGGCCTTGGCCTGATCGTTGCCGGGGTGCCCGCCGCCGCGTTGCTCATCGCCATCATGCTCCTGTTGTGCATCGCCCAGATCGGCCCGGGCCTGGTGCTGTTTCCGGCGGTGGTCTGGCTGTTCTGGAGTGACCAGACGGCTTGGGGCACCGTTCTCCTGGTCTGGTCGGTGGTGGTGGCCGTGCTCGACAACGTCATCCGGCCGCTGCTCATCCGCCGGGGCGCGGACCTGCCCATTGTCCTGATCATCGCCGGCGTGGTCGGCGGCCTGATCGCCTTCGGCGTGATCGGCCTGTTCATCGGCCCGGTGGTGCTGGCCGTCACCTACACCCTGCTGCTGGCCTGGATCAAGGGCTACGGGCCGGAACAGGGAACCGCCCTGCCCGCCGCCACGGTCCCTCCTCCCGGAAACGGGCAGGGCACCTCGCTGCCGCCACCCGGAGGCGTTCATGAACAGCAACCGTAGACCAGGATGGCGGGTGTACCGCGGCCCTGCCGCGGGCGCGAAGAGAGCGTGGCCGTGGTGGCCAGGACGCCCTTCGCTTCGGCTGCTGCGCCTGTTGCTGCTGCTGAGCGTCTGTGCCCTAGCGATGTTCCCGCCTGCTCCGGCGAGCGCCTTTGTGCCCGCGCCCTGGTCGGAGAACATTTTCGACCAGGTCCGCCGCGAGTACGGCGAGCCGGCGGCCCAGCGGCTGCGCTCCCTGCACCAGCTGATCCTGTCGAACCAGGATCTGCCGGTCAGGGACAAGCTGGCGCTGGTCAACACCACCCTGAACCGCATCCCCTGGGCAACCGACGCGGCCCACTGGCGCAGCGAGGACTACTGGGCCACCCCGCTCGAAACCATCGCCACCTTTGCCGGTGATTGCGAGGATATCGCCATCGCCAAGTGGATCATGCTCCGCCACCTCGGCATACCGGGCGAAAACCTGCGGCTCGCCTTTGTCCAGATGAGGGGCAGCGGTGAGAACCACATGGTGCTCCTGTACCTCGACCGGGTCGATGTGCCGTGGGAGCAGCGGCGCGTCGAGGTGCTCGACAACAAGGACAACGAGGTGCGGCCCGGCCAGGATCGGGACGACCTGCTCGCCTTTTACCTGATGAGCGGCTCGGGTGAGATGGTGGTGCTGGCTGATGAGGGCGGGCGCCGGCAGGTGAAAAAAATTCATGCCAACAGGAAACTGCAGCGGCTGGAAACCATCCGCCAAAAACTCGAGGCCAATGCGGCCGTGTACCGGCAGTTGAACGACGGACGGCCGCTGATCCCCGACTGATCAACACCGCCTGCCGCCGGCGGCAGGTCATCGTTGTCACCGCCAGCATAACGCAATCGAGCCGACAACCCGAACACGGTCCCTTTCCCGGGGCAGGCACACACCAGCAAGGAGGCAGCCAATGAAAAAGGGGAAGAAGGAAAAGCCAGGCAAAGGCAAGGCCGAGAACAGCACGGCCGAGAAGCTCACCCGCAAGGCCTATGAAACCGAACTGGCCAGGCTGCACGGTGAACTGGTGCAGCTGCAGCAGTGGGTGGTGCACAAGGGACTCAAGGTGTGCATCGTCTTCGAGGGGCGGGACGGCGCCGGCAAAGGCGGCACCATCAAGGCCATCACCGAGCGGGTGAGCCCGCGTATCTTCCGCGTGGTCGCCCTGCCCGCACCCACCGAGCGGGAGCAGTCGCAGATGTACGCCCAGCGCTACCTGCCGCATCTGCCGGCCGCGGGCGAAATCGTCATCTTCGACCGCAGCTGGTACAACCGGGCCGGGGTCGAGCGGGTGATGGGCTTCTGCACCGAGGAGCAGGCCAAGCGCTTCCTCGGGGTGGTGCCGGCCTTTGAAAAGATGGTGCTCGAATCCGGCATCATCCTGCTCAAGTACTGGCTCGAGGTCAGCCCGGAGGAGCAGACCCGCCGGCTCACGGCCCGCATCGACGACCCCCGCAAGGTCTGGAAGCTCTCGCCCATGGACCTCAAGTCCTACG
>JAGODN010000331.1 GCA_017998195.1 Desulfobulbus sp.
GGTTGTTCAGTTGTTGGTCGTGCCGGCGGCGAACAGTTCGGGGTAGAGCAGGGCCCGCACCCGGACGATGCCGTCGAGCAGGTCCGGGGTCGGCCGCGAGACCAGTTCCTCGTCCACCAGGAACACCCGGTGCTCCCGCACCGCGCGGATCACCGCGAACCCCGGCTCGCCGGTGATGTCCTCGACCCGCACCGGGTTCATGCGGCCCCGCTGCGCCAGGTAGACGTCGATCTCGTCGGCGCGGGCGATGATGCGCTCCTTCCCGTAGGCGGCGATGTTCGTCTCGCGCATGCGCGCCGCGTCCGCGGCCACGTTGACGCCGCCCGCCGATTCGAGCACGAACAGGGCCATGGAACCGGGGGCGAAGGTCTTCATCTGCCGGTGGATGGACTCGAAATAGACCCGCTTGCGCCCTTCCGCCGGGATGGGCCGCAACTCCGCGGTGATGCGCGCCAGGCTGCGGCCGAAGTCCGCGATCATCCTCTGCGCCTCGGCCTCGCGGCCGGTGAGCGCGCCCAGGTCCTGCCAGTAGGCGAACAGCTCGTCCGCCGTGGTCGGCTGGAGCGACACCACGCGCACCCGGTGCTGCTCGAGGATGCGCACCAGGTTGGGGTAGCCGCGGCTGATCATCGGCCGGATGAGCACCAGGTCCGGCTTCAGGGCGAGGATGCGTTCCGGGTCGTCCTGGAACTGGACCCGCGGCCGGTCGGGCAGGGCCCGGTCTGCCGGGCTGCAGGCGACGATCTCGCGGTCGAGCCCGAGGCGGAGGAGGTTTTCGGTATGCGCCGGGTAGAGCGAGACGATGCGGGTGAAGGGGCGGTCGAACACCAGGGTCCGGCGTTCGCTGTCGGTGACGGTGGCCCCGCGGGCCGTGCCGAGCGCGAGCAGCACCACCAGCACGAACAGCGGCACGATGCGGCAGAGCATGACCCGTCCCGGGGCGCTCATCGCCGTACCTCGCGCAGCTGCGGCGGCAACAGGGCGATGATCGCCTCCAGGTTGAGGTGGGTAGCGGTGTGCTCGGCCAGTTGGTCGTAGGCGCGGTCGCGCGCCGCCGGCCCGTGCAGCCGGTCCACCACTACCTCGCCGAGGCCGATCCCGGCCAGCCAGCGCCGGGTGATGGCCGGTTCGTCGAACAGGCCGTGCAGGTAGGTGCCGAGCACCCGGCCACCCATGGCGACGCAGCCGTCCGTGTCCGCGCAGTCTGCGCCGTTGCGGCGATGCACCGCGACCAGGCCGCTGCCGGCCGGCGCATCGGTGCACCCCATGTGGATCTCGTAGCCTTGGCCGGCAATGCCGTCCCAGGTGAATGCGGTCAGGGTGGTGGTCTTGGGCGCCCGCAGCACCGTGGTCACCGGCAGCAGGCCGAGGCCGTCGGTGACGCCCGCGCCGCCCTCGACCCCGTGCGGGTCCTCCACCCGCTCTCCGAGCATCTGGAAGCCGCCGCAGATGCCGAGCAGGTGGCCGCCGGCCGCGGCGTAGTCGAGCAGGCGCGTCCGCCAACCGCTTGCGGCCAGCCAGTCGAGGTCGCTGCGCGTGCTCTTGGTACCGGGCAGGATCACCGCCCGGAAGCCGTGCAGGTTCTGGGGCTGGTGCAGGTAGACGAGCTGCACGCCGTCGAGCCCGGTGAGCGGGTCGAAGTCGGTGAAATTGGAGATGTGCGGCAGGCGGATGACCGCGATCGCCGCCTCGCCCGAGGCGGCCGGGGTGAAGGCGCGGGTCTGTTCGATGACCACCGCGTCCTCGGCCTCGATGCGGAAATGCCGGAACCAGGGCAGCACCCCGAACACCGGCCGGCCGGTCTGCGCCTCGATCCACGCCACGCCGGTGGTGAACAGGCCGAGGTCGCCGCGGAAGCGGTTGATGATGAAGCCGCGGATGCGCTGCCGCTCTCCCTCCGGCACACAGGCCAGGGTGCCGACGATCTGCGCGAACACGCCGCCGCGGTCGATGTCGGCCACGAGGATCACCGGCGCGTTGGCGTGGGCTGCCATGCGCAGGTTGACGATATCGCCGGCCATGAGGTTGACCTCGGCGCAGGAGCCGGCCCCCTCCATGATGACCAGGTCGCAGGTCCGGCGCAGCCGCTCCAGGGCGGCACAACTCTCGGCAAACAGGTGGTCCTTGCGCGCGTAGTAAGCGCGGCCCGAGGCCTCCAGCCAGGCGCGGCCGTTGAGCACCACCTGCGAACCCTGGTCGCTCACCGGCTTGAGCAGCACCGGGTTCATGTCGCAGTGGGGGGCAACCCGGGCCGCCTCGGCCTGGACGATCTGCGCCCGGCCCATCTCCAGCCCCTCGGCCGTGACCCCGGAATTGTTCGACATGTTCTGGGCCTTGAACGGCGCCACCCGCAGCCCCCGGTCGGCGAAGAGGCGGCACAGGGCGGTGGCGACCACGGATTTGCCCACGTCCGAACCGGTACCGAGTACGGCCAGGCAGGCGGCGGGTTGCGTCATGTGTCCTCCGGGCAAGCGGGGCAGGATCGACCCCTGATTCGGTTATTTTTCGATGCCGACCCGGGCGCCCACGCCCCGGTCGTAGTAATGGCGCCCACAGCGCATCTCGGTGACCAGGTCGGCGCGGGCGAGCACCGCGGCGGGCACGCCCCGGCCGGTGAGCACCAGTTCCACCCGCGGCGGCCGTGTGTCGATGAGTGCGAGCAGGTCCGCCTCGTCGATCAGCCCGCGGTGCACGGCCACGTTGGCCTCGTCGGCGATCACCAGGTCAAAGGCACCCGAGACCAGCGCCCGGCGGAGTTCCCGCAGCCCCTGCCCGGCCGCCTCGCGGTCCTCCGCGGCGGGCTCGCGGCCGACGAAGCGGCCCAGGCCGAACTGGGCCACGGTGATGCAGTCGGCAAACCGCGCCAGCCCGGCCAGTTCGCTGTAGGCGCCCTGCTTGATGAACTGGCCGAAGTAGACCCGCAGCCCGGCGCCGGCGGCGCGCAGGGCCAGCCCCAGGGCCGCGGTGGTCTTGCCCTTGCCGTCACCGGTGTACACCTGGACGAAGCCCTGCAGGGCGACCCGGTCGGTCATTGCAGTTCGATCCCGTTGTCCGCGGCCGTTTCCGCCAGGTAGGCGGCGTACACGTCGGCGAAGGCGTCCTGCACCCCCAGTCCTTCGATCACGGTGGTCACCTCGAATCCCCGGGCGGTCAGGAGGGAGCGCATGCTCGCCGGATCGTCGCCGGCCATGTCGTTGACCGCATGGTCGCCGGCCACGGTCATGAACGGTTTGAGCACCACATTGTGCACCCCGTCCTTGTGCATCTGGCGGATGACCGTCTCCAGGTCGGGGAAGCCCTCGACCACGGCCAGGTAGGAC
>JAGODN010000034.1 GCA_017998195.1 Desulfobulbus sp.
TCGCCGATTAAAGTGGTACGTGAGCTGGGTTTAAAACGTCGTGAGACAGTTTGGTCCTTATCTGTTGCGGGCGCAGGATATTTGAGGAGATCTTTCCCTAGTACGAGAGGACCGGGATGGACGAACCAATGGTGTACCAGTTGTTCTGCCAAGGGCATTGCTGGGTAGCTACGTTCGGCAGGGATAACCGCTGAAAGCATCTAAGCGGGAAACCCACTCCAAGATAAGATATCCCGTACCGTTAGGTACCTGAAGGCTCGTTGGAGACTACAACGTTGATAGGTCGGGTGTGGAAGTGCAGTAATGCATGGAGCTAACCGATACTAATGAGCCGTGCGGCTTAACCATATCTTTTTCCAACAAAGTTGCCCTGCTATTTCAATTGTCACAGTTTTTTCGGTGGCCATAGCGAAGAGGTCCCACCCGTTCCCATTCCGAACACGGAAGTTAAGCTCTTCAGCGCCGATGGTACTGCACGGGTGACTGTGTGGGAGAGTAGGTCGCCGCCGTCTTTCTTTCCTTAAGCCCCTATGACCAATGGTCATAGGGGCTTTCTTGCGTCTAACTCGCCAGAACCATCTTTGCAGCATCGTTTCAGTGGTTGGATCGGTAACGGGGGGGCTCGTCCCGGTTCAGACTCCGCGCCAGCAGATTCCCGCAGGCGGTGTCCCGATTGGGGAGGAATGAAAGGAAAGATGGGAGGCGCGGCCTGTTTGCCCGATTTTTCCGCAGTGCAGGCCCGTCCATTTTTTTTCAAGGTATCCTTTGGCAAAAAAACATCTAACAGGTTACAAATATAAAATAAGTCTACACCCATATGTCCTTTGCCATGGTTGTCCTTTCCCCTTGAGGCCTGGTTATCCCCATGTATCTTGAACATTTTCAACTCACCCACTCTCCCTTCAGGGAAGAGCCTGACCCCGAGGTTTTTTTCCCCGGAGCCCGGCGGGAGGAAGTCTGCCAGTCGCTCATCCTGGATGTTCTTGCAGGCCGCCCCCTGGTCAAGCTCATCGGCCGCGAAGGGTCCGGGAAGACACTTATCTGTCAGGTGGTCATCGATCGACTGCCGGCTGAATACAAAGTCGTCTACATTGACAATCCCGCTGGAGCCTTTGATGACCTGTTACGGATAGCCTGCCTTGACCTGGGCATGAATCCGTCGATGAAGCACGATTCTGTCAATTTTCTGGAGGAACTGCGAAACCTTCTCGAAAAACGTCGTGCGCAAAAAAAGAAAACCGTACTCATCATCGACGAGGCGGAAAAAATGTTCCTCGCGACCCTTGAGCGGCTGGTCAGGCATATCGGGGAGCCGTCCGATATCCTTGGCCTGACCATCATCCTTGCGGGACGCCCGGGACTGGACGCCAATCTTGAACAACTTTCCGCCTTCTGCAACAACGTCGACATTCAGGCCGGCTATTTTCTCGAACCGCTCACCGAAAGCGAAACCCGCCAATACCTCCGTTATCGTCTGCATGCGGCGGGGGTGAGTCACGACCAACACGATGATATTTTCACGGAAGGGGCCGTGGCAAAAATTTTTTCTTCAGCCCAGGGCAACCTCCGCCTGATCAATATCCTGGCCGAGGAGTCACTGCAGATTTCCTGTGAAGAAAAATCCTTCATGGTGCTGCTCGACCATGTGGATCCGGAAGCCTCCGAAGACGATAAAATCGAAAACAGGGTGATCGAGGTTTACGACCTGCTGCGGCAGAACAAACTGGTGGCTGGTGCGCTGGTTGCTGCTGCAGTGCTCGTGCTGTCCATCGGCATTCTCCTCAGTGGGGGAAATGGCGGCAAGAAAGCCGAGGTGTCCCGGTCCGGACAGAGCATCCAGGTAATTCCGCCACCCCAATCCCCACCGCTTTCCACCCAAGCGGGCACGGCGGGTGTTGCATCCCAGCCTGCCGGCCAGCCTGAGGCTCAAAGCGATGGATCGATTCAGACCAATCCCCTGGAATCACCCGGTACCCAGTCAAGCGAGACCGCCTTGTCGCTCCCAGCCCTTTCTCAAGAGGAGGCGCAACGGGATGGCGACAAATTATTCCGCGAGCGACGAGGAGCCAGCGCCACCTGGCTGGCCGGCGCCTATCGCGGCCTGTACACCATCCAACTCATGATGCTGAGTTCTGAACAGGCGCAGGCCGGCATCACCAGAATGCTCATGCAGGACGATTATTACAAACTTCACGAACAGTTCTACATTCTTCGCAAAAAGGGAAACCCTCCGACCTTTTTCGTTTTTTACGGTATTTATGACTCGATGGACACCGCCCGCGAGGCACGCAACAGCATGCCGGTGTTTCTCCGCAAGCATCACCCCTACCCGCTGGCCATCAGCGATGCCCTGAAAAAGACGGAAGACTGAGGAGGGTGGAAAAACCATGGATGTCCTTCTCGCCAGGCCGCGCGGCTTCTGTGCCGGCGTCAACCGGGCCATCGCCATTGTCAACCAGGCGCTGGCCCGGTATGCCCCGCCGGTGTACGTCCTGCACGAAATTGTTCACAACACCCATGTGCTCGAAGCACTGCGCGACCGCGGGGCGATTTTTGTCGAGGAACTGGAAGAGATTCCCGCCGGTTCGGTGACTATCTTCAGCGCCCACGGCGTGTCCCGGGCAACCACGGAGCGGGCCAAGGCCTTGGGCTTGCGGACCATTGACGCCACCTGTCCGCTGGTCTCCAAGGTGCACCGGCGGATGATCAGCCTCCATCGCAGGGGCTTTGCCGTGATCGTGATCGGTCACAAGGGACATCCGGAGGTCGAGGGCACCTGCGGGCAGGCGGAAGGACCGGTGCACCTGGTCTCAAATCCGGCGGAGATCGCCAGCCTGACGACCCCCAACCCGGAGCGGATCGGGTATGTGACCCAGACGACTTTGAGTGTGGACGACACCGCCGCCATGGTCGAGGCCATTCGCCGTCGTTTTCCCGCCGTGGTCGCGCCGGAACGGACGGATATCTGTTATGCGACCACAAATCGGCAACAGGCTGTCCGACGCCTGGCCGACCAGGTCGATCTGGTGCTCATTGTCGGCTCAAAGAACAGTTCCAATTCCAACCGCCTGCGCGAGGTGGCGGAATTGCGGCAGACACCGGCGCATCTCATCGACGATGCCGACGAGATCGATGAACGCTGGTTTGTCGGGGTCGAACGGGTGGGGATCAGTGCCGGTGCCTCGGCACCGGAGCATCTGGTGCTGGAGGTGGTCGACTGGCTGCGGCGCCAAGGTGCCGGCCCTGTGGAGGAAATGGAGGGCGAGGAGGAGCATATCAGTTTCCTCGTCCCGGACTTCACCGTTTGAGAAGAACCTGAGCGCCAGTCGGCCGCCGCTGGCTTTTTTGCATTGGCCGCCAGCCAGTCACCGACCGCTGGCAACCGTCAGTCGGCAAGCTGACGGGCGTTGACGATCTCGACCGTTGCGCGCAGTCTCTCCTCGCATTCGGTCAGGGCCTTGAGGGTGGCCCTGTTCGGATGACCGATGGCGATGGCTGCGCCTTTTTTTTCGGCGATGACCACCAGTTCTTCAATCTGTCGGCAGATTGTTCCAATGTCGTGCACGTTGTCCAAAAAGATGTTCCGACGGGCGGCCGGCACAGCGAGTTGCCGGGCCATGGCCAAGCCCAGCGAACCGCGGGCCGTGTACGAGTCGATGAAAAAGAAGGAGCGATCCTTCAAGGTGGCGAGCACCACCCGCATCGCTGCCCCATCCGTTGTGAACCGCGATCCCATATGATTGTTGGCGCCGGTTGCCTGGGGCACGGCGGCGAACATCCGGGCCATTTTCTCCCGGATCAGGTCCGGCGTGTCCCGAACATACAGGGCGCTCTTGCCCGGATTCCAGGCCGTGCTGCCGGGCTCCATGGGCAGATGGAGGAGAATCTCCCGCCCCTTGGCAAAGGCTGCCGCTGCCTGCTGCGCGGTGAACGGGGCGTCCGGAAGAAAGGCAAAGGTCAGGTTGAGATCAAGGTCCATCAATTGGTTACCCAACTCCAGGTGATGGCCCATGTCATCGATGATGATGGCGACCCTGGGCCGGGATGTCCCGGCGGTGGTCGGCCTGACATCGTCCTGGTGGACGGGTTGGCTGGGCACGGCCGGTTCCTGCGGACTGTCGGCCTCGGGTTCCTCGAAAACGACCATGGGGTCGATGGTGATGACTTCGGCCGTCGGGCTCTGCGCAGGTGCCGGCGTCCCAGGATGATGCTGCGCCACCCCGGGTTCTTTTTTCTGCGGGGGCTCTGCCCTGTCGCATCCGGGCAGGAGGAGGAACGCCGCCAGGAGGGCGAGGACCGCAGCGAGGGCGGTTGTGCGGCCGACGGCAAAGGGCATGGCAACGGGCGCGGCTATTTCGTCCTGGTGAGGATGTACGCCGCGACTTGTTTGAGCAGGGCGACATTGTCCCGCTCCGGGGCACGCTCCGGAAAAATATCGAGACAGGCGGCGGCCTGCTGCACCAGTTGCCGGGCCTTGAGGGCTGCGGTGGTGAAGCCGTCGAACCGTTCGATCAGTGCCCGCAGGCGCGCAAAGGCCTCCGGCCCGGTGCGGTCAGCGCGCATGAGGAGTTCCATTTCCCGCCGCTCGTCTCCGCCGGCCCGGGCGAGGGCGTGCAGCAGGGGCAGGGTGACCTTGCCTTCAATGAAATCGTTCCCGGCTTTTTTTCCGGTGGACTGTTGGTCCCCAAGAAAATCCAACAGGTCGTCGACCACCTGGAAGGCGGCGCCGATGTGGTCGCCATAGGCGGCGAGCGCCTTGCGCCGACCGGTGTCCGCACCGGCATAGAGCGCCCCCAGGGCGCAGGTGGAGGCGATGAGGTTGCCCGTCTTCTGGCGGATCACGGCAAAATACGGGCCCTCGCCCGCGGTGGTGTCGCTGATCAGGCGGAGTTGGGCAAATTCACCGTTCACCATGGAGGTCGTGGCCCGACAGAAAATGTCCAGGCCCTCGCTGCCGGCCAGCCTGCCGATCAGGTTCATGCACTGCGCATGCAGCCAGTCGCCGGCGAGAATGGCCGAGGTCATGCCGAACCGGGCGAGGACAGTGGCGCGACCGCGCCGCTGTTCGGCCCGGTCGATCACGTCATCGTGGATGAGCGAGGCCACGTGCAGGTATTCGAAGGCAGCGGCCAGCAGGTACAGGTCAGGGTCATCCCGGCCGCAGCAGCGTGAACAGAGCACGGTGAGCAGCGGCCGGATCCGTTTGCCGCCGCTGAACAGGGCATACTCCAGTACCTCGCTGAGCAGCGGGTCGGCGCCGGCGAGCGCCGCGGACAGATCCGCCCGCATGGCCGTCTCGACCCGTCCGCCGACCGCCGCGGCCACAGTGCGCAGCCCGGTTTCCGGGCCCGTGTCAGTCTGTTTCATCATCCGTCCGGAAGAATGAGGCCACCTCCGCCGTATCCCTGGTGAGCGGGCTGGGCGGCAGGCTTCTGAGAAAGTGACGACCGTATCCTTTGGTGAACAGGCGGGCGTCAAGGATGGCGACAACGCCCCGGTCGGTGCCGGTGCGCATCAGCCGACCCACACCCTGGCGCAGGGTGAGTATGGCGCGGGGCACCTGGTAATCGGCGAAGGGATTGCCTCCCTGGGCGCGGATGCGGTTGATGCGCGCCATAATAACAGGGTCGCTTGGCACTTCAAACGGTAATTTGTCGATGATCACCAGGCTGAGCGAGTCGCCGGGAATGTCCACACCCTCCCAGAAACTGGCGACGGCACAGAGCACCGAGTCGGTGCGGCGGGCGAACTGGTCGAGGAGCACACGCCTGGGGGCCTCACCCTGGACCAGGAGCGGGAAGGGCAGCCGGTCGCGGAGAACCTGGTAGGCTGTTTCCATGGCCTGGAAGGAGGTGAACAGGGCGAGCGTGCGGCCGCCGGCATGGTTGATGAGTGTCTCCATGCAGGCGTGCAGCGATGCCTGGTAGCCCGGCGCGGACGGTTCGGGAAACCCCTTGGCCGGCACGTAGAGCAGGGTCCGCTGCCGGTAGTCGAAGGGCGAGGGCAGGCTGAGGGTCGGGGTGTCCGCCGGCAGGCCGAGCCGCTCGAGAAAATAGGTGAACCGTCCGCCGGCGGTGAGGGTCGCCGAGGTGAACAGGCAATGGCGGGTCATGGCGTACAGCGTGGCGCGCAGGTCCTCGGCCACATCCACCGGGGTGACGCAGAGCGTCAGGTTGCGCTCGGTCCGTTCGTACCAGCGGGTGAAGCGGACGGTCTCCCCGTCGGTATCGTCGTTCCGGCCGGCCAGCAGCTGTTCCAGGCGGGACTCCAGTTCCTGGGCGCGTCCGGCATACTGGGGCCAAGGGGGTTCGCGGCCGGACTGGCTGTCAAGCACGCTCACCAATTTGTGCAGGGCGGTGCCGAGATCCTCGCAGACCGCCAGGACATCGGCCCGCTGGTCCAGCAGCGGCGGCAGCGGAAAGCGGCCGCGTTCCGGCGGGAAGGTCGCCGCCCACCGCTCCACCGTGCCGTTGAGCCGGATCGCTGCCTCGCTCACCGCCCGGCGGTCCTTGACGGCCAGGTCGTCGGTGGCGCTGCGTTCCACGTCGCCGACAAGATCGAGCACCTGGTAGCGGGAAAAGGTGAAGCCGAAGAAGGTGGAGGCCACGTTCTCCACGTGATGGGCCTCGTCGAAGATGACCGTCTCGTAGCGCGGCAGCACCTCGCCGTAGCCGGTGCGGCGCACCGCCAGGTCGGAAAAGAGCAGGTGGTGGTTGACAATGAGCAGCCGGCTGGCTGCCGCGTCCCGGCGCAGGCGATTGAGGAAGCAGCCGCTGGCCTCCGGACAGGAGGGCCCCAGGCAGAAATGCGACTGGCAGCAGATTTTCTGCCAGAGCGGTGATGACGAACTCAACCACGACAGTTCGGCCCGGTCCGCGTAGACCGTTTCCTCGACCCAGCCATCGAGGGATTCGCCGCTGTCCGCGAACAACTCACCCGCGGCGGCGGCCTGCGACTGGCGATACCGGTAGAGACAGAGGTAATTCTGGCGGCCTTTGACGCACATCGCCTGCAACTGCGGATCGAGGTGCTGCCGGATGAGGGGGATCTCCTTTTCCAGAATCTGGTCCTGGAGATTGCGGGTGTTGGTCGATACCACCACCCGGCCGCCGCTGAGCACGGCGGGAATGAGGTAGGCAAGCGTCTTGCCCAGGCCCGTCTCGGCCTCGACCACCAGGGACGAGCAGCCTTCCTCCGGCGCGGCCGCATCCGGGGCGAGCAGTCGGGCCACGGTCCGGGCCATTTCCAGCTGACCGGACCGGAATTCATAGCCGTCGATGCCGCGCGCGAAGAGACCGTCCGGGCCGAACAGGCTATCCATGGAAGGGCAGCCCGAGGATGTCATGGGCGATCTCCGCCACCTGCGGCGAGGTGTCGTCAAGGCGCGAGCGCATCAGGGCGAGGGCCGCTTCGCTGCCGATGATGCCGAGCACGCTGACCGCCTCGCCGCGCACCCGGTCGACGGGATTGTCCAACTGTACGGCCAGGGAAGGCAGGGCCAGCGGCAGGTAGTCCGGACAGAGCGTCACCAGTTGCTCGAAGAGCACGGACACACCCAGGCGGACCGCGTACCGTTCGTCCTCGAGCAGTCGGCCGGTCCAGGACCAGTAGCGCGGCTCCTGGCGGAACATGGCGACGATGTTGTCCGCATGTCCCATGGCGAGGAAGTCGGCGATCACCTGGAGCAGTTCTTCGTCGGAGGGTTCCCGCAAGGGCGGGCCGGCGCTGGCTTCGGTTGGTGCATTTTTCATGGAAAATTGTGCAGGTTGAGGTCAACCGCGTCCATACCACGGTCCGGGAGCGGTGGCAATCCGGGAATTATTCCGCCTGCGGCTTGACACTTGTTTTGTTCGACAGTAGAGAAATCAGGCATCGGCTCTTGCCCTTGCCGCTCCGCCAATCCCGAACCCGGACCGTCCATGCCCGAGAGAAATTTTCCGCCTCCTCCCGCCGCCACCATAGCCGATGACGAACTGCTGGAAGGCGACGAGGTGGTGGTGATTGTCGATGATTTCCCCGACATCGTCGGTCTGCTCCGGGAATTCCTCGAACAACGCGGTTTTCCTGCGGTGGCGGCGGGTTCCGCCGGCGAATTGCGCCAGCACCTGGCCACCGGGAACGTGGCCCTGGTCCTGCTCGATATCGGTCTGCCCGATGCGGACGGCATGCAGCTGCTGCCCGAGTTGAAGCAGAGCCGCCCGGACCTGGCGGTGATCATGCTGACCGCGGTCACCGACCTGCAGACAGCGCTGGTCTGTCTCCGCTACGGGGCGGACGACTACCTCACCAAGCCCGTTCACTTCGCCGACCTGCTCACCACCCTGCGCAAGGTGCTGGAAAAGCGGCGGCTGACCATCCGCAACCGGCAGTATCAGCGCCAGATCGAACAGGCGAACTTCCGCATCCAGCTGGCCCATCAACTGGCCATGAAGATGAACACCGCCTACCTGAGCATGGTCGAACTGGATGAAATCCTCAATGCCATCCTGATCGGCATCACCGCCGAGGAAGGGTTGCAGTTCAATCGCGCCTTCCTCGCCCTGTTCGATGAGGCGGGTGAGACCCTGGAGGGCCGGCTGGCCATCGGTCCGGGCAACCGCGAGGAGGGCGGGCGCATCTGGCAGGACATGGTCGGTCGGGGTTTGCGCCTCGATGACCTGCTCGCCAAGGTGGAGAGCGGGTCGGGCCGGACCGATTCCGAGGTCAACCGCATTGTCCATGCCCTGCGGGTGGACGCGGCCGCTACGGACCACCTGCTCATCCGCGCGGTCCGCGAACGGCGGTCCATCAACGTGGTCAATGGTCACTGTGACAGCCCCGTGCCCCTGGAACTGCTCGGTCTGCTCCAGGAGGACAGCTTCGTTGTCGTGCCCCTGTATTCACCCAGCCGGGCGCTCGGCGTGATCATTGCCGACCATTTCGTCACCCGGGAACCGATCGTGGACGAGCGGGTGCGGGCGCTCGAGAGTTTCGCCAGCCAGGCCAGCCTGGCCATCGATCACTGCCGCCTGTACATGGCCATGCAGGAAAAGATCAAGGAACTCGAGGAGGTGACGGCCGTCCTGGAAAGCAACAAGAACCTGCTCATCGAGGCGGAGCGGTACTCGGCGGTGGGCCACATGGCCGCCCAACTCGCCCACAGCATCCGCAACCCGATCACCGCCATCGGCGGTACGGCCCGATTGCTGGCGCGGAAAACGGACAACAGGGATCTGCTGCAGTTTCTCGAGATGATGACCCGGGAGGCGGAGAAAATCGAAAAGATCCTCGAGGACCTGTTCAGTTTCGTCAACCGGAGCAAGCCGGTGTGCCGGCGAATGGGGCTCGGTCAGCTGATCCACAAATCCCTGCTGCTGCATTTCCGCAGCATGGAGGAAAAAGGGATCCGGCGGATGCTGCGCCTGCCGGGAATCGATCCGGAGGTGGAGATCGACCCGGAATTGATCCAGCAGGCCCTGGTGCATCTGACCCGCAACAGCATCGAGGCCATGCCCGAGGGCGGGGAATTGATGGTCGAGGTGCTGGTGGAGGACAAGGAGGTGCGCATTGTCATCAGCGATACCGGCGGCGGCAGCGGCACGGCCGACCTGATGCACGCCACCGATCCGTTTTTCACCACCAAGCAGGTCGGCACCGGGGTCGGGCTGACCCTGGTCAAGCGGATCATCGAGGATCATGGCGGCAGCCTGCGCCTGCAGAACCGGGCCGGGGGCGGGGTCCGCGCGACCATCACGCTGCCCAGGGCGGTGTAGCACCTGCGCCGCTGCCGGCGAAACTGAGGGGAAAAGAAAAGGGCGGGTTCCTGTGCAGGAACCCGCCCTTGGGCGTTACGAGGAACGAGTCAGTTCAAAAGGATCAGAACTTGAGCTCGAACTTGGCGTAGGTGCCGAAGGCGCCGTCATCTTCAAGAGCGGAATCCTCGAAGGACGGTGCCAGGTAACCGGCGAGCCAGTAGAAATCGGCGCCCTTGCTGATGGTGTACTGCAGTTTGCCGGAGATTTCCCAAGCATCGTCCAGGGCCGGGGTGCTGGTGAGCGGGCCGCCGCCCTTGTCCCAAGCGTCGACACTGACATAGGCCAAGTTACCCGTGAGTTTCAGGCTCTCGCTGACCTGATACATGGCCACCAGGCCGCCCCACATCCAGTCGCCGGTGTCGCCAACCTTGACGGCGCTGATCGGCTCTTCCGTACCGATCATGATGAAACCGAAGGCGCGATCAGGCAGGAAGCCGTCCTGGGTGAAGCCGAGGTTCAGAGCCAGGGTCAGGGCGTCCATGGTGTAGCTCGGCATGATGTAACCACCAATGCCGTCGTCCTCGGAACCGATGTTGTCCTTGCCGTCGCCGTTGTCGTCCTCGCGCCAGTTGTTGAAGCCGTTCAGGTCGCTCTCGGTGTAGCCGAACTCGGCCTGGAAGCCCATGGCGCCGGATTTGCCCTTGGTGTACACGGAGGCGAACATGCCTTCGTTCGGGTTGTTGTAGGCTTGCAGGTCGTCGATGACCGCATCCTTTTTCTCCCGGTCGTCGATCTGATAGCCGAGCATGCCGCCAAAGGTCCAGTCCTCGTTGGCCTTGACTTTGAGGTGCCCACCGAAACGCATCTCGTCATTGTCCTGCTTCTTGTCCTCGGCGATGGTGGACATCTGCGCTTCGTCCATCCACTCGACAAAGGGGTTGAACTCGACGGTATCGGTCTTGACGATACCGCGGAGACCGGCAAGGCTGACGTCGTCGTAGAAGAAGTTGGTGGTGGTCGCACCCGGGCCGTAGGTGACGCGGTACTTACCGACCTCGGTGGTGAACTGGTCGTTGAAGGGCACGCCGAGCACGGCAACATCCACCCAGATGTTGTCGCCGCCGAGGGTGGCCCGCTCACCCAGGTCGGTGTCAAAGTCACTGGCGTAGCTGTCGGCGACGCGGATGCGGGCCTTGGCATAGGCGCCGCCGGCAGCGGTGCCGGCCACGTTGAAGCGGATACGGTGATCCAGGTTGGTTTGATCGCCATCGTCTTTTTGGCCAAAGTCGTAGCTGTCCTTGTAAATCAACCGGGCACGGGCATCGCCGGTGATTTTCACGCCCGGCTCGACGGCAGCCGCGGAAGCCGTGGAAGCAATACCGCCGGCCAGCAACAAGGCAGCGCCAGTAACGAGTACTTTCTTCATGTTTTTCTCCTTTCGCATAGGTGATGGTTTGCGTGTTTCTCGCGCCAACAAGAAACTTTTTGAACATTTCTCAGGTGGCTGCAGAGTAAAGCGTGGAGCCAAGACCGTCAAGTTTTTTTTACCCCGGTAAAATTTTTTTTACCTGCCGCTTCGAGCTTCATCGCACAGGCAGGGCAGAAGAAGAAAAAAAGGACTGCAGGGCAGGCGAGTACAGGTTTTTCCGGGCGGTCCGGGCATGGATCGTCGATGCGTTTCGGGCTTGTTCGGGAGAGAGGGGCCGGTGCAGAAAGACACCGGATCAGGCAGGGGCAGGGAGAAAAGAAAACGCCCGTCGGACCGGCGGGCAGGCGGTGGTCCGACGGGCGGCGGCCGCGTCCCTGCGACCGGAGGGTCGACAGGGACGCGTGCCGGGCAGGATCAGAACTTGATGCTGCCGTAGAGCATGACGTAGGACCAGTCGTCGTCGCCGCCGGTGTGCTCGGTGGCGCCGTCGTCGGGCATGGCCAGGGCCCCGACCAGGGACAGGCTCAGATGGTCGTTGACCGACCAGTCGATGACCAGGTCCAGTTCGTCGGCGTAGGCATCGTCCTTGACGCCGAAGTCACCGGCATCATGGATGGTGAAGTTGTAGTAGAACAGGCTGACGGCCACGGGCTCGA
>JAGODN010000332.1 GCA_017998195.1 Desulfobulbus sp.
CGTCAACATCATGGCCCAGTACCATCCCTGCGGCCAGGCCGAGCGGTCCCCGGAACTCTGCCGTGGGGTGAGCGGTGCGGAATACCGCCAGGCCCTGGCCTGCGCCCGCTCCCTCGGCCTCGCCCGGCTCGACCAGCCCGACCTGGCCGGACTGCTCCGCTGGCTCGGCCGCTGAGCCGACAAACCGCTTGACGGCCCCAGCCGCTTCTGCTATCCAAGGCGCATGCAGACCTCTCCGAGCCCGATCCGAACCGTCCCGACCGAGACCGCGACGAACATCGCCGCCTTCTCCGGCCTCGTCCTTGCGCTTGTCAGCGTGGCGGTCGTGGTCCGTCCGCGCATAGGAGCGCCGTAGCGGGAAGGTTCTGCACAAAGAGATTCCACCCCTGCCGGCGCTGCCGGCAGGGGTTTTTTTTTGCCCACACCCACCCAGGAGGAACAGCCCATGCCCAGTATGAACGGCGCCGAAATCATCATCCGACAGTTGGAGCGCCACGGCATCACCGTGATTGCCGGCATCCCCGGAGGGGCCAACCTGCCCCTCTACGACGCGCTCGCCGCCAGCACCACCATCCGCCACGTGCTCGCCCGCCACGAGCAGGGCGCCGGCTTCATCGCCCAGGGCATGGCCCGGGCCACCGGCCGGCCGGCGGTCTGCCTGGCCACCTCCGGACCCGGGGCCACCAATGTGCTCACCGCGCTCGCCGACGCGGCCATGGACTCGGTGCCCATGGTCTGCATCACCGGCCAGGTGGCGCGACCGCTGCTCGGCACCAGCGCCTTCCAGGAGGTGGACATCTGCGCCATGGCCCGGCCGGCGGTCAAGGCGGTGTTCGCCGTGCGCGAGGCCGGCGAACTGGCCGCCACCATGGCCGAGGCGCTGCACCTGGCCGGCTCCGGTCGGCCCGGGCCGGTGCTTGTCGATGTGCCCAAGGACGTGCAGCTGGAAAGGGTCTCGGTTGCGATCTGGCCGGAGGTATCGTTCACCCGGGCACAAGAACCGCTGCCCGAAGAGGCGCTGCAGGCCGCGGTCGACCTGATCGACCGGGCCGAACGGCCGATCCTCTACCTGGGCGGCGGGGTGGTCCGCGCCGGCGGCGCCCCTGCGGCCCGTCGCCTGGTTGAGGGGGGCGACATCCCCGCGGTCATGACCCTCATGGGGTTGGGCGCGCTGCCCGTCGGGCACCCGCTGTCGCTGGGGTTGCTCGGCATGCACGGGGCCCGCGCCACCAACCTGGCCATGGCCGAGTGCGACCTGCTCCTCGCCGTCGGCGCCCGCTTCGACGACCGGGCCACCGGCCTGGCGAGCGCCTTCTGCCCGCTGGCCCGGGTCATCCATATCGACATCGACCCCCGGGAGATGGGCAGGCTGCGCGGGGTGGAGGTGGCCCTGGCCGGGGACGCCCGCCGGGTGCTCGAGCAGCTCGCGGAGCGTGTCCGGCCGCGCCGCCGCGCCGCCTGGCGTGCGCGCATCGAAAGGCTCGAGGCGGCGCACGGCCCGTGCCGGACGGATGCGGCGGTGCCGCAAGCTCCGGCCCGCCTCATCCGCCGGGTGGCCGAACTGGTTGGCCCCGACGCCCTGATCACCACCGATGTGGGCAAGCACCAGATGTGGGTGGCCCAGGCCTACCCGTTCAGCCGGCCGGGCCAGTTGCTCACCTCGGGCGGGCTCGGCACCATGGGTTTCGGCCTGCCCGCGGCCATCGGTGCGGCCCTGACCTGCCCGGGCAGGCGGGTGGTCTGTTTCAGCGGCGACGGCAGCCTGCAGATGAACATCCAGGAACTGGCCACCGCGGTGGAGCAGCAGCTCGACCTGACCATCGTGCTGCTCAACAACCAGTCGCTCGGCCTGGTCCGCCAGCAGCAGCGGCTGTTCTTCGGGGGACGGTGCTTTGCCTCCGAATTCCCGCTGGCCGTGGATTTCGTCGCCATTGCCCGCGGCTTCGGCCTGCGTGCCCACGACCTGAGGGGCGCAGAGCACACGGCTGACGATGTCCTGGTCCGGGCCCTGCGCGAACCGGGGCCCTGCCTGGTCAACGTGCCGGTGGCCATCGAAGAGGAGGTGGCGCCCATGGTGCCGCCGGGTGCGGCCAACACGGTCATGATCGGCGGGGAAGAGAACGGACGGGCAGGAGCGCCACGGGAGCAGCCAGTGGCCGCGGTCTGCTGAGAAGGAGGGAAAAGGACCGCTCCGGCCGAGGTGCCGGAGCGGTCCGTACGGGCGGGATTACTTGAGGGCGGCGAGGGCGGCGGCGTAGTCCGGCTCCTGGACGATCTCCGGCACCTGCTCGGTGTGGACCACCTTGCCGGCCGGGTCGATGACCACTATGGCGCGGGAGAGCAGGCCGGCCAGCGGGCCGGTGGTGACAGTCACGCCGTAGTCCTTGCCGAAGGCGGGCGAGCGGAACACGCTCAGGGTCTCCACGTTCTTCAGGCCCTCGGTCTCGCAGAAGCGGCCGGCCGCGAACGGCAGGTCCGCGGAGATGCAGAGCACCACGGTGTTCGCGTTCTCGCCGGCGGCCTTGTTGAACTGGCGGACCGAGGCGGCGCAGACCGAGGTGTCGATGCTCGGGAAGATGTTGAGCACGACCTTCTTGCCCTTGTAGTCGGCCAGCGTGGCCTCGGACAGGTCGGTCTTGACCAGGGTGAAGGCCGGGGCGGCGGCGCCCTTGGCGGGAAGGGTGCCGATGGTTTCGATGGCGTTGCCTTGCAGGGTGATCTGGGCCATGCTGGGTCTCCTTTCAGGTGTGGCGGCGCACTGCCGGCGCCGCTGATTGGGGGGCGACACGCCGCGATGGGGCGTGCGGTCGGGCGGGAACGTTGCCGCAGAAAATAATCATTCTCCGCAGCCTGTAAAGTGGGGAGGTCGGGGAAAAACGGGAAAGGGCGGGCGGCCTCAGCCCTGCTCCGCTTCCGCGGCGGCCTGGGCACAATCGGCGCACTGGCCGTGCAGGACCACGCTGGTGCGTTCGACCCGCTCGGCGCCGGCGGGCGGCGGGGGCGGCGCGAGCGTGTCGAAGTCCTGCCAGCTGAAATCGATCACCTTGCCGCAGCGGTCGCAGAGAAAGTGATGATGCGGGCTGGTGAGGGCCTCGTAGCGGGCCTGCGAGCCGGTGGTTTCCAGGCGGTGGACCAGGCCGAGCCGTTCGAAGGTGGCCAGGGTGCGGTAGACCGTGTCCAGGGAGAGGGTGGGCAGCCGTCGGGCGAGGCGGGTGTACAGGGTCTCGGCGGCCGGGTGGGCCTTGGCCTTGAGCAGCTGCCGGTAGATTTCCAGGCGCTGCTGGGTGACCTTGAGGCCCGCGGCCTTGCA
>JAGODN010000035.1 GCA_017998195.1 Desulfobulbus sp.
CCCGCCAGGGGTATGAGCCATCTCTTCATTTGCTGCTGCCCTCATTCAGGAATTGACTCACTTGTTCACCGATGCCCCAAGAATTCGCAGACGGACAAGCAACCGACCCGGGACCTGCCATGATGCTCAGCCAAGGTGGGCGCTTCCTCACTGGCACAGGGCCCCTAATCACCAAGTTGTTCAACTTTCGATCGTTCCCACGCTCCAGCGTGGGAACGATTGGAATATTAGGGAGTGTCCCTATTTTCTACTAGCGACCCGATATTCTTTCGGGAAATATGGAGGAAATATGGGGACTGTCCCCAGTTCCCTTGGAGGAAATATGGGGACTGTCCCCAGTTCCCCCCTTGGAGGAAATATGGGGACTGTCCCCAGTTCCCGCTCGGTGGTCGACCATGGTGCCCACGGCGCACCCCGCAAAAAATGGCCCGCATAGCCTAACAAGACAATAAAATCATGCAGTTGTCTTAGTCCGCACCGTTGTCTCGATCACCCGCAGCATCTCCCCGGCGAGCACGCTCCGGTCATAGCGCCGGGCCGCTTTCGGGCCGTTGTCCTGGAGGCGGCGGTACAACTCCCCATCCTCCCGCAAGCGACGCAGACCGGCACACAGCGCCGCCACGTTTTCCGGCTCGAACACCAGGCCCACCTCCTCCCGTTCGACTATCCCCGCCGATTCGCCGGCAACGCCATGCAGCACCGGAATGGCCATGCCCATGCACTCGAACAGTTTGGACGGAATGACCGTGGTGAACAACTCGGTCTTCTTCAGATGGATGATGGACACATCGAGCAGCGACCAGTACCGCACCACCTCCTCCTTGGGCACCGAATCGACAAAAGTTACGTTGTCCAGCCGCTCGGCCCGGGCGCGCGCCTGCAGCGCAGCCTTGTTGGCGCCGTCGCCGAGCAGCAGGAAACGATAGCCTTCGCCGTTCGGCCGGGTCTGCATCTCCCGCGCCGCATCGAGAATCGTGTCCAGCGCGTGAGCCATGCCGTGCGTACCGATATAGCCGGCCACAAATTTTCCCTGCAGACCATGCCGGGCAAGGAGCGGTTCGTCCTTGGGCCGCGGGGTGAAGCGGCTGCCATCCACGCCGTTGGTGACCACGGTGATCTTGGCCCCATCCACCCCGCGGCGGATGAGCGTGTTCCGGAACGAATGGGTCACGCTGACGATCGCATCGGCCTTCCGGTAGAGAAACAACTCCACCTTTTCCAGCAGATCGAGCACCACGGACTGCCGCATCGCGCCCACCGCGCGGATCGACTCGGGCCAGATGTCGCGCAGTTCGAAAATCCACGGCACCCGCTTCAGGGTACCCACCAGAAAAGCCGCGCAGACGGTGAAAAACTGCGGCGAGGTGCCGATCACCACGTCCACCCGGCGCACGAACAGCGCGGCCGGTACAGCGGCGACCATGAAACTCACGTAATCGAGCACCCGCCGGGCAAAGCCTTCATTGGCGGTGATGTACGACCACACCCGGATCACGCGGATGCCGTCCATCTCCTCGGCCTGCCACATCTTGTTGCGATAGCCGGCAAACACCTTGCCCTTCGGGAAATTCGGCGCGCAGGTGATCACCGTCGCCCGGTGGCCGGCCCGCACCCACTCGCGGCAGTGCTCGAAGGTCCGGCTGGCCGGGGCGTTGACCTCGGGCGGAAAATTATCGGTCAGAAAAAGAATGTGCATGGTCACCCATCGAATTGTTCACTTTCAGAAAGCTGCCCCCACTCCAGCCGCAGACAGCCACAAGAAAAGGGGACAGATTTATTTTTGCTCTGGTCGAAAATAAATCTGTCCCCTTTTTTGAGTTGGATTACCAGGCATTGGTTCGCGAGGCTCTCGCCGAAGCGCGGGTGCCAGGTCGACCGCTCGAGCCGGGCCTCGCCCTCGGTCACCCGCCAACGCACCTCTCGGCCGCCCGGCAGGACAGCCACACCGCCGGCCGCGCTGTTCGCCTGCAGCACCACCTCGGGATGAAAATGGAACCTGGCCTCGGCCGAAAACCGGTCGCCGCTGACGGTGTCGGTCACGGTCAGGCCGTCGGCGTCCATCTGCCAGCAGCGCTCGTGTACCGGTCGGCCCGGCAGACGGGTGTAGCCGTCATGCGCGCCGCGAACAAGCACACCCTCCTCCGTACGCACCTCCGGTCTCAGGACCCGCGCCCGCCTGGCCACCCGAAACCCGCCCCAGACCTCGGACGAGTCCGCATCGCCGACCACCACGGTGTTGTGCGCGGCCGTGGACCGCTGGCGCAGCCGTTCCGCGCCAAGGCCGTAACAGGAGGTGCCGGAATTGACCAGGAGCCGGTGGTGCCCGACGGACAGCTCGAAACTCAGGGTATCCGCATGGGCATGACCGGGCAGGTAATCCGGCCCGATTGGGGCCAGATCGAGCAGGGCTACCGCCTCGCCCGCATGCAGGCGCACATAGCCGCTCGGCAGCAGCCATTGTGCCGCGGGGACCGCCCTCCCCTCCTCCGCATCGCCCTGCTCCGTCTCCCCCAAACCAAGCCGCTCGGCATAGGCCTGCAGTTCGACCGGCGCAGGGGCGATGCCCAAGGCCGCATCGTTGAAAAAACCGATTTCACCGTCCGGATGACACATGGCGCCCAGCCACACCAGCATCTTCGGCACCTGCCGACCCCACTCTGCCAGCTGCGCCGCCCCCGCCTCGCCCAGCGCCTGCGGGTAACACCCGGCGACATTGCACAGGTCGAGCAGGTCTTCCAATGCCAGGGCGTGATACATGGTGCTGCGCTCGAAATGACCGCCATCGGCCAGCACCTGTTCCGGTAGTTCACGCCCCAGGATGCCCAGCCCGGTGCGCAGCCAGCCGGCGGCCTCGCGCCCTTCGAAAAACAGCCCGGCAAACACCAGGGCCTTGGCATTGGCGAACAGGTGGTTGCCGAGCAGGTGAATCTCCAGCCGCCTGGCCAGCCAACGCGCCTGCACCGCCAGGCTGTGGACGCAGGGTTCGGGAAGAACATTGCCCGCCAGCGCCCACTTCACCCAGTTGACGATGCGCAGCGAGGTCGGGTACGGCTCCCAGCCGTTGCCTCCTGCCGACGGGTTGCGGACCACCCAGTCCACCAGCAGGGCGCGGTGCCAGTCGACACGCGCCGCGCAGTCCCGGGCGTTCAGGTCATCGAAATAGTGCTGGTTGTAGCGCCACAGCTTTTCCCGCTCCGGCCCGTCCCAGCCCACTTCCGCCAGGGCCCCCGGAACGTTCAGAAAACAGAAGGTCTCCGGACCGACCAGGCTCGGTTCGCGCCGGGCCGGTTCGCGCCACACCTCCAGCACCGGGCGCAGCGGCGGCGCCGGGCGCAGGTCGGGGTGCGGCCGCACCAAGCGAAACCACAGCCGGCCGTAGAACTGCACCGGTCGCAAATGGCGCAGGGTGTGCCAGTACAGGCCGAGTCGTCGCCGCACAACAGCCCCGCCCAAGCCTACCAGCCCCTTCCGGGACCGCCGTCGACCAGCAGTCGCTCCAGGTGGGCAACGATGCGTTCGCCGGTCCGGCCGTCCCATTTTTCGGGAATCCCGCCCTTCTTCCACTGCCCCGCAAACAGCCGGGCAAAGGCGGGCGCCAGGGCCGCCGGGTCGGTGCCGATCAGTTCGTTGGTGCCCACGGTCACGGTTTCCGGCCGCTCGGTGTTGTCGCGCAGGGTCAGGCAGGGCACGCCCATCACCGTGGTCTCCTCGGTGATGCCGCCGGAATCGGTGATCACCGCCCGGGCATGGCGCACCAGGTAGTTGAATTCCAGGTACGGCTGCGGTTCGACGAGCAGCAGGTTGACGGGCACCGCGCCGAGGTCGCGCAGGGTTTTCGCGGTGCGCGGATGCACCGGGAAGACAACCGGCAGCCCGCGCGTGCCCTCGCCGATCGCGGCCAGCAGGCGGGCAAATGCCGCGCCCTCGTCCACATTGGCCGGACGGTGCAGGGTGACCACAAAATACCCGCCGGCCTGCAGTCCCAGCCGCTCCCAGAAATCCGGCGGCCGCAGCCGCTCCAGGTTGGCCAGCAGGGTGTCGATCATGGTGTTGCCGACGAAAAAGATGCGCTCCTCGCCCACGCCGCCCCGGCGCAGGTTGTCGTTGGCCACTTCGCTGGTGGTGAAGAACCAGTTGGTGATCGCATCGGTGACCATGCGGTTGATCTCCTCGGGCATGGTCCAGTCGCCGGAACGGATGCCGCCCTCCACGTGCGCCACCGGCACGCGCAGCTTCTGGGCGGCGATGGCGCAGGCCATGGTCGAGGTCACGTCGCCCACCACCAGGCACAGGTCGCTCCTCGCCCCCAGCAGCAGCTGTTCGTAGCGGACCATGATGGCCGCGGTCTGCTCGGCCTGGGTGCCGGAGCCCACCTCCAGGTTCACATCCGGTGCGGGGATACCCAGCTGCACAAAAAAATCGCCCGACATGCGGGCGTCGTAGTGCTGGCCGGTGTGCACCAGCCGGTAGCACAACCGCCCCCCCGCGGCCCGGCGCACCTCCAAGGCGCGGATGATGGGGGCAATCTTCATGAAGTTCGGGCGCGCGCCCGCGATGATGTCGATCAACATGTTCCCTGCTCCACCTGTTGTGCGACTTCGATGGCCACCCGGCTCGCCTCGACCAGTTCGTCGAGCGGCACCGGCGGCACCCCGCCCTGCCGCACCGCGTCCATGAAGGCCTGCGCACAAGCCTTCTGTCCCTTGTCCTGCCGCCAGAGGTGCATCCGGCTGAAGCTCTTCCAGCCCCAACCGCGCAGACGGCGGAAGTTGTCGAGCTGCAGCACCCGGCCGGCGCAGAACACCTCCAGCCGCTCCTTGGGAAAGCCCTTGTGACCGTTGGCCAGGTAGTGCACGGTGCCCACCGAGCCGTCGGCGAACTCCAGGGTGATGCTCACTTTGTCGTCGCGCAGGGACAGCGCCGGGTGGCGGCCCAGGGCGACGGCACTGTGGCGGACGATCGGCGCGCCGGTTAGATGACGGAGCAGGTCGATGAAATGACAGGCCTCGCCGACGATGCGGCCGCCGCCGACCGCCTTGTCCTGGGTCCAATGGTCGGCCGGGATCTCGCCGGCGTTCACGGTCATTACCAGGTTTTTCGGTTCGGCCACGGTGCCGAGCAGCTCCCGCATGCGCACCACCTGCGGCGCGAAACGGCGGTTGAAGCCGACCATGAGCAACTGCCCGGGCCGCTGACGGGCAGCGTCCTCGATCCCGGCCAGTTCCTCCAGGGTGAGGCAGAGCGGCTTTTCGCAGAACACGTGTTTGCCGGCCTGCAGGGCGGCCAGCACCTGGCGGGCGTGGGCGTTGTGGCGGGTGGCGATGACCACCGTGTCCACCGCCGGGTCGGCCAGCATGGCCGCGCCGTCGGTGCCGGCCTCGGCAAAGCCGTATTTTTTGCCGAAATGGACCGCGCTCACCCCGCCACCGCTGATCACGGTGCGCAGGTCGGCGCCGGCCGCCTTGAAGGCCGGAATGAGCACACGGCCGGCGTAGTTGCCCGCACCGAGAAAGGCCACCCCGCCTCGACCAGCGCGTGCCGGCTGGGCGGCCAAGGCCACGGTGCGACGGGCCAGGGCAGGATCCGGCGCATCCGCATCGCCGGTCGCGGCCGGGTACTGCAGCACCATACCCAGGGTCGGGGTGTTCGATGACAGCAGCGCATAGGCCTCCTCGGCCTGCTCCAGGGCGAAGCGGTGCGACACCAGCGGCGCCACGTCCAGCCGGCCGGCGGCCATCAGGTCGAGCACGGCCTCGAAGTTGCGCTGCTCGGTCCAGCGCACGAACCCGATCGGGTAATCCTGGCCACCCTCCTCGTAGGCCGGGTCGTAGCGCCCCGGCCCGTAGGAGCAGCTCACCTGGAAACTCAGCTCCTTCTCGTAAAAATCGGCCCGCGACAACTCCAGCCCGGTCACGCCGATGAGCACGATGCGGCCGCGCTTGCGGCACATGGCCGCGGCCTGGTGCACCGGATCGCTGCTGCGCGTGTCCGCGGCGATGAGCACCGCATCGACGCCGCGACCGCGGGAAAAGGCCAGGGCCGCGGCCACCGGGTCTTCACCGGCGGCCGGGTTGACCACCTCGGCGCCGAAACTCCGCGCCAGTTCGAGCCGCGCCGGGGCGAAATCGATACCCAGCACCCGGCAGCCCTGGGCGCGCAGCAGCTGCACGGTGAGCAGGCCGACCAGGCCCAGGCCGGTGACCACCACGCACTCGCCCAGGGTGGGGGCGGCCAGGCGCACCCCCTGCAGGCCGACCGCCGCCAGCACGGTACAACTCGCCTGCTCGTCGCTCACCTTGTCGGGAATGCGGGCGCACAGGTTCCTGGGTACGCACACCACCTCGGCATGCTTGCCGTTGCTCACCACCCGGTCACCCACGGACCATCCGTCCACGCCCGGCCCGACCTCGGCCACCCGGCCGACATTGCAGTAGCCAAGCGCCAGGGGCTGGTCGAGCTTGCTCAGCACCGCATCGATGGTGGCGGCCACGCCGTCGGTGCGGGCCTTGTCGAGCACCATGCGCACCTTGTCCGGCTGCTGGCGGGCCTTGTCGATCCAGCCGGCCTTGCCGAACTCCACCAGCATGCGTTCGGTGCCGGCGGAAACAAGGGAGCAGGTGGTGTGGATGAGCAGTTGACCGGCGCCCACCCGCGGCGCCGGCACCTCGGCCAGCCGGGTGGCGCCGTCTTTCAGGCTTTGCAGTATCTGTTTCAAACGGAGGTTCCTTTCTCAAATTGGGTTTCGGATTTTTACCCATTTCCACGCTTCATGGTGGAAACAATCAACAGTGATCGTGCGAATTGTTTCGCGGGCATGGCCCGCTCCTACAGACGAGCACGGCCACGGCGGCAGGAGCCGGACCATGCCCTCGATGTTTTGATCTTCCTCAAATCGCGCCCTGGCGGACCCAGCCCCAACAAACATGGGTAAATTTCATCGTTTTTTACCCACGTTTTCCGGATATGTCCCTGTGCTACCCATATCATCGAGACAGGATTTCGAGCAGTGCGGTGTTCAGGTAATACATCTCCCGCCCTGCCTTGATTGGCGCCAACACGCCGATCCTCGCCAGCTCCTGCAGGTAGTGCGAGGCGGTCTTCCGCTGGGCGATGCCGGCCGCCTCGAGAAAACGTATCTTGCAGTAGGGTTGCCGGTAGAGCAGTTCCACCAGGTCCTTGGAATAGATTTTCGGCAGGTCGGTCCGCACGCGCTCGATGCTCTCACCGAGTGCGTCGCGGATGGCCAGGATGCGCTCCCTGGTCGCCCGCGCCGTCTGTTCGATGGCGTGCAGCATGTACAGAATCCAAGGCTGCCAACACTGGGCCTCGGTGACCTGCCGCAGACCGGAGTAATAGTCGCCCTTGTGATCGATGATGTGCCGACTCAGGTAGAGTACCGGGATATCGAGCAGGCCGGCTTCGATCAGATACAGGATGTTGACGATTCGCCCTGTTCGACCGTTGCCGTCGGTGAAGGGGTGGATGGCCTCGAACTGGTAATGGATGACCGCCAGCTTAATCAACGGGTCCAGATCATCCTCGGCATAGAGGAAGGTTTCCAGGTTGGCCAGTTTGTCGCGGATAACCGATTCTCCTTCCGGCGGGGTATAGATGACTTCGCCCATGGGATTGGCCAGCTTGGTTCCCGGTGTCTGCCGCACCCCGGCGGAAGTCTCCTTGATGATCTGAAACAGTTCCTCGAACAGCCGGGTGGTCAATGGGCGGTTCTCCTGGCGGATGGCCCGAAATCCGTGCCACAGGGCATCCTTGTAGCGAAGTACCTCCTTGGTGTGGGGGTTAGTGCGCTGGCCATCGTCGGCAAAGGCCCGGTACAATTCGTCGTTGGTGGTGACGATGTTTTCGATCTCCGAGGAGAGCTTGGCCTCCTGCAGGCCGATGCTCTGGATGAGCAGGGTCTGATCCGGGATCAGTTCACCCGCACCCTTGAGTTCGGCCAGAGCTCTATTGGCGCTGATCGCCTTTTTCAGTACCGCCCTGGTCTCCAGTTCCACCGACGGGGGCAGCGGAGGCAGGTCATTGAAGGGTTGGTGCGGATCAAAGGGCATGGGTTTCCTCCGCAAGCGTTGGTGGCATGTTGATCGTTCTTACGCTCCAGCGCGGGAACGATCGAGGCTGGAGCGCACGATCAACGATCGTCGGATGTGCATCGCGAGCATGGCCCGCTCCTTGTCTCTACAGTAAGCAGGCCTGCCTTCAAGGCGCGAGTTCGACCTGCCAGCCCAGTAAGGCCGGCGGGCTGCCCCGGTCGACGACCCGGGAGTGCGGGTCGACGCCCTTGAGGAGCGTCCGCAGTTTGAGCTGCACGTTGGCAGGGTCGAACGGTCCGGGAAAAAGCTTTGAAGTCTGCTCGGGCTGTTCCAGGTGCAACACCACCCGGAGACGGCGACTCCGGCAGCATTTCCGGGCGAACTGTTTTTCCTCGTCCACAGTTGCGTTCACGCTGGCGGCAAGCAACCCGGCCAGAGAGTCCCGAACCTTGTGCGCCACTTCATCAACAATCGGTATTTCCTTCTGCCGACGGTTACCACGGTAATCCTTGACCTCGATCAGCCACAGGATGCCCTCCGATGCCGGCGTCAGGGCGAGAATATCGACCGCCTTGGAGTCGCCAATTTTTGGAAACGCTTCCGGTAACAAGTCCACGCGTCATACTTGCTCGCCGCCCAGTCATCCGGAAAGAGAAAAACCAGGCCGCCTTCCGTTATGCTGGTCATGTCTGCTGCAGAAAACGTTCGGATTGCCCCAGTTCCTCGTCCAGGGAGGCGATGGTGGCGAGGTCGTCCAGCCTGTCGCCCTGTTCGACCCTGGTCGCATCGTCGTGGAGTGCAAGGCTGAAAAAGCGGGTCTCGAGTTGTTTCCTGTCCCGGCCCTGCAGCAGAATCTCCAGTTCTCGCAGCAGAAACAGGCTGTGCGTGGCGATGAACACCTGGATACCGTTGGCGCACAGCTCCAGTATCGCGCCCGCCACCTTTCTGACCAGCCTGGGGTTGAGGTTGGCGTCCGGTTCGTCCCAGAACAGGTAGCCGGAATCCAGCAGCGACCCCGTGGCCACCAGCCGGCCGAGCATGGCGAGTTTTCGCAACCCCTCGGCCACCAGGGGCATCTCCATGATCCCCCTGCCCGTCATGGCCAGGTAAAACCGGCCGTTTTTGTCGAGCACCACCTTGCCGCCCATGGCCTGTTCGAGTGGTCCGAGTACGGTCCGCACCCGGCTTTCCCGGGGCCCCTTGACGGCGGGCGCGCCCAGCAGGAGGCAGGTGTCGCGATAGGTTTCCTCGAACTCCAGATAGTAGCTCTCGTACATCGAGACAAAATTGGGATACAGGGTCAGCAGTTCCCGGGTGGGCAGAAACACCGGCATTTTTTCGAGGATGGCCCCGGGAAGTTGCTCGATAACCACCTCGGTTTTGCTCAGCGAGGAAAAAGAGAACGCCAGATCGAAGCGGGTGTCGGCAAATTCCGCCCGCACCTCGCATTTTTCGCGTCCCTGACGGCGCCGCACCAGGCGGCCGAGTCCATCGGGACGGAACACCCGCACCAGTTTTCCGGCAATATCCGTCTGCCAGGCGCCCTTGGCAGAGGTCGAGCCGGTTTTCCCGGCCTCGCCGCTCACGGCCAGCAGAGTGTACGCCAATTTGAGCAGGTGCGATTTGCCGGTACCGTTCTCCCCCACGATCACGTTCAACTGCGGGGCAAAAACAAGGCGTTCGTCCTGAAAGACGGTGAAGTTTCTGATGGTCAGGGCCGACAGGGATTTTTTCATAGCTGCGGCTGGTCTCCTGTTTTTTTTTTGGTACCGGCTGGTCAGCGCCTGGCCCATGGAACAAAGGGGACTGGCCAACCGGGCACGTCATGAGCCGTGGGGTGCGGGAAGGATTACCCAGGCGACACCCGCGAATCAAGCATCTTCAGTTTGCCGCGCGCGGTCAGGGGGATGTCGTCGACCAGTTGCACGATGAACCGCACCTCCTCGCCGACCTTGTCCCGGTAGGCGGCCTCGATGGCCTGCCGGTCGCCCTCGGTGAACTCCGGGACGGCCATCACCCTGAGGATGCAGGTTCCCGGTTCGTCCTCTCCCTGGCGTAACGCGACAGCATCTGTTCAATCATCTTCATTGCGCTGCCTCCAGCACCTGCATCAGGGCCTGCATCTGGCGCCCCTTGTGACCCGATTCGGCATACTGCGCCACAACCGACACATCCAGCCCGGCCAACGCCTCTTCATCCACGCGCAGGTCTTCGAACAAAAAAGCCTGCATGGCGCCACGGCTTCGGGCCTGCAGGTTTCGGGTGAGCAGCACTTTGTCGCACAGGGCCTTTTCCGGGCCGGCAAGCAGAAACGTCTCCCGTTCCGACGCCTGTTCCTGCCGCATACCCACGGGAAACAGGCTGGGCGGCACCTTTACATAGGAAAACCGCCCCAAGGCATTGGCAAAGACCCGGCTGCGACGCATACACACCGACGTCACCTCGTACACCCGCTCGGGGATCATGCCATGCCAGCACAGTGCATACTCCAGCGACACGCAGGACGGGCCGTACAGCCGGTTGGCCACCAGCGGCAGGGACACCTCACCCTTGCACCAGGTCGGCCCGGCCACATACAGCCCTCGCTTGAGCGCTACCAGGTCGCCGCGCCTCATCCATTCGGCAATCTTGTCGTTCGGACGCTGGTACTCCTTCAGCATCTGCATCAACGTCCCGTGACTGAACGGTACGGCGCCAAACTGTTCCAGCGCATACTCTCGAACCATGCTAATCGTCCATTTTTGCACAGGTTATCGGATATTTTTCGATTATCTGTGCAAAATATAGACAAAGAAAGAGCTAAAGAGGGGAGGGCTTCCGCGTTCTTCCCGCCTCGTCAGGAGAAGACATCCGCATTGAAATGTTTCTTTAACAGAAAGCAATAAGTTACGCTGAGTTGAGGTGTGCGGATCTGAATCTTAAGGCGCCCATATGCCATGGATTAAATGCGAACCTATAAGCAGAAAATTTTTCGACAAAATGTGTACTAGGCTGAAATTATTTTGGAAAATTCATCTATCATTCCATTAATCATTAATCTTGTGAATTTTAACGAATCATCAACAACATCCCTTTCAATGTCACGAAGACTATGAAGATGGTCCAGATCTCCCTCATGAACTATTTGATTACGGCGTCGAACTAGCAAATCAAGCCTTATTTTTATATCTTCAGGAGTCATTCCAGTTAAGACTGACAACTTTGTCCAAATTTTTGTTATACCTATCTGAGCCAGAGAGCTTTCTATTTGCCTTGATGACTGAAACGATTCTTTTGCCAACTGTCGTCGAATATCTGACTCTATCAATCTAATTCTTTCGTCATCGTCTGGTTCTTTAAATACCATTATCCCAACTTTAACCTTGTCGAGGCTAAAAGCCGACTTACCCTCTTTCAATTCAAATATTATTGAATTTACAACAATCTCATGAACCGATGTATCAATTGTCGACACCATCATTGATAAGGCTGCACGCAAAACATTGTCTGCAACTCTTACAACTGGAGCCGACTGCAAATAGCTGTGGACTGCTAGAAGCTCATTAACCTGAGATATTGATGATTCAAATCTTAGATTTAAATTTCTACTATAGGGCATAGGCAATCACTCTATTCGCCAATATTTCATATTTAGCTCTAAATAATTCTTTTTTTTCTTTTAACGACTCTTTACTTTCTAACAATCCTTTTATATTATCTTTATCTGTAGTAGATAAACTATTACCAACTCTATCTACAATTATTTTCCCAGCTTGAACATCCAAATC
>JAGODN010000333.1 GCA_017998195.1 Desulfobulbus sp.
CCTGGCCGAACCCGTGGGCCTGCTCTCCGATTTGGCCCTGGGCGGGCTCGTCTTCTGCCTGGCGCTGGCCGCGCCCGCCTGGCTGCGGGTCGTGCTGGTGCTCCTCTGGGCCCTGTTCCAGGCCACGGCGGTGGAGCTGTTCGCCGCCATGCAGCGGCTGCCCACCTGGCAGGACCTGCACTACCTGGCCGATGCCGAGTTCATGCGGGCCAGTACCGCCGGCCTGAAACTGGCCCGGCCGGTGTTCGTCGGCCTGCAGCTGCTGGCGGCGCTGGCCCTCTGCGTGCTGCCGGCTCGCCTGGTCCGGCCGCCGCTTCTTGGTCGGGGCCTGCTGGTGCTGCTGGCCGTGCTGCTCGTGCAGGGGCCGGTGAGCCGCCATTTTGACGAGCAGCCGGTGGCGGCCCGCTACAACCCGCTGCACTGGTTCGTCGAGGATGCGCTCCTCTCGCTGCTGCGCGAGGAGCCGGGGCCGATGGGCGAGGAGGCCCTGCCCCCGGCCCTGCGCACTCTGGATCTCGACGGCGCTCGGCTGATCGGCGCGGGGCGGGCGAAGAACGTGCTCATCGTTGTGCTCGAGGGCGCGACCGGCCTCTACCACCCGGAGATCCGCCGGGCCATGGGCGTGGGCCTGGAGAGCTTCGACATGAGCGAACTGGCCCGGGCCACCGCCCGGGGCATGCTCATCCCGGATTTCACCGTGCACAGCCACCAGACCATCCGCGGGCTCTACGCCGCGCTCTGCGGTGATTTCAGCAAGCTGTCCTGGGACACGCCCAAGGCCTTCGAACTGCTCGCCGACCCGGCCCGGGCCGAGCAGTGCCTGCCCGCCCGTCTCGCCGATCAGGGCTGGTCGACCCACTTCCTCCAGGGTGCGGGCCTGCAGTTCATGGGCAAGGACAAGGTCATGCCGGCCATCGGCTTCGGCGAGGTGCACGGCAGCGAATGGTTCACCGAGCCCAACCCCTTCCCGTTCGAATGGGGCGCCTCGGACGAGGTCTTCTTCCGCGGGGCGCGCCAGTACGTCAAGCGGCTGCAGGACGGCAAAAAGCCGTGGCTGCTCACCCTGCTCACCGTGGGCACGCACCAGCCCTACGCGGTGCCGGATGCGCTCGCGGCCCGCTACCCGTCACGCAAGATCGCCACCGTGGCCGAGATGGACCGAACCGTGGCCGCCTTCATCGACGGCCTGCGCCGGGACGGGGTGCTCGAGGACACCCTGGTGATCGTCACCTCGGACGAGTCCCACGGCAGCGACCTGGCCGACTGGGTGAGCAGCTGGGGGCTGGGCATCGTGCTCGCGCCCGAGCAGGAGCAGTTGCCGCGGGTCAAGAACGGCGGCTACGGCCTGGTGGACCTCTCCGCCTCGGTGCTCGACTACCTGGGCCTGGATATCCCGGCCGCGACCGTCGGCCGCAGCCTGTTCCGCGACTACCAAACGGCCCGCGACATGGTCTCCTACACCGGCTCCAAGCTCCGCTGGGTGACCGCCGACGGGCTGCGCTACGAATGCACGGACAACGGCAGCTGCCGGGTGGGCGCGGCCGCGAGCATCCTCGGCAACGCACCCGCGGACTTCCACCGCGACCGGCAGGGCGGCGGCGCCCTCATCTTCCCCATTGCCCGCACCCTGGACAATCGGCTCACCGCCGGCCAGGCGACGCGCACCCTGCAGTTCGCCAGCGGCGAGCTGCGCAGCCTGCCGGAGAAGGTCACCAACGAATGGAACGACAACCTGATCGGCGCCCAGTACCTGGATTTCCCGGCCCGTTCCACGGTGCACGTGTCGGTGCGGGTCAAGGCGGTGCGCGCCGCCGCGGAGGGCATCAACCTGAACCTGCGCATCAAGCAGTGGGAGATCGACACCAACGACATCCCCTTTGCCAACTTCCCGGTGCTGCACGCCGGCGACGAGGGGCGGGTGGAGTTCTCCTTCTACAACGTCAAGCGGCGCCAGTCCTTCTCCTTCTTCCTGGTGGGCGAGGGGCGCGACGCCCAGGTCCGGCTGGACGACTTCAGCATCCGGGTGGACCGGAGGAGCGTCTGAGCTGGAAAGCCGGTTCGGACGGCCACACTCCACCAGCGGCGGATCCCGGTTGCGGGGTTCGCCGCTTTTTTGTGCGGGCCGGTCGGGGGCGGGTCAGTCGTCCGGGTCCCGGTCGCGCAGGTGCCGGGCGGCCTGGGCGATGAGCGAGGCGCTCACCGGCGCGGTGATGAACAGGAACACGGTGATGAGCAGTTCGTGCAGGCTCAGGCCCGGACCGCGGGCGCTGAAGAAGAGCAGGGAGGCGATGAGGATGGAGCCGACCCCCAGGGTGGTGGCCTTGGTGGGCCCGTGCAGGCGGGTGAACAGGTCGGGCAGGCGGGCCAGGCCGATGGAGCCGATGAGGGTGAAGCTGCCGCCGACAACGAGGCAGCAGGCGATGATGGCCTCGAGCATGGGTTTGTCCCCCTTATTCGATGATGTCGCCGCGCAGCAGGTACTTGCACAGCGCCACGGTGCTGATGAAGCCCATCAGGGCGATGAGCAGGGCCGCTTCGAAGAAGATCCCCAGGCCGGCGTGGATGCCGTAGACGATGAGCAGGGCGATGGTGTTGATGTACATGGTGTCCAGGGCGAGGATGCGGTCCGCCGGGTCGGGGCCGCGCACCAGGCGGACCAGGTTGAGCAGCAGGGCGAGGCCGATGCAGGCGAAGGCGAAGACCAGGGCGGCGTTCAGCATGGGAAGATCTCCCGCAGCGGTGCTTCGTAGCGGTCCTTGATGCGGGCGACGAGTTGGTCCGCATCGTCGAGGTCGAGCACGTGCAGCAAGAGGGTGCGCCGGTCCGCACTCAGGCTGGCCGAGACCGTGCCCGGGGTGAGCGACACGGCGTTGGCGAGCACGAACACGGCGAACGGGTTGTCCAGGGAGAGCGGCAGGCGGACAAAGGCCGGCCGCAGCCGCGAGGTCGGGCCGAGGATGAGGCGGGCCACGGTGAGGTTGGCCAGGGTGATGTCCCAGAGCAGCATGAGCAGGTAGGCGAGCGCCTTGCCGGGCCGGCAGACGCACAGCCGCTCGGGCCGGAAGCGGGCGGTGAACAGGGGCACGAGCCCGGCGAGCAGGGCGCCGAGCAGGATGTGCCCCGGGGCGAGGGTATTGTTGAGCAGCAGCCAGAGCACCAGCAGGCTCGCGCTTAAAAGGGGTTGGGGCAGCCAGCGGTTCATGGACGGTCCTCCCGGGTGAGCACCGCGCCGGTGTAACCGGCCGGGGCGAGCAATTGGGCGGCGGTGGCCTCGGTATAGCGGGTCACCGGG
>JAGODN010000334.1 GCA_017998195.1 Desulfobulbus sp.
ATCGAAGCCCTGCGGCCGCACGGCATCATCGGCGTGTCCGGCCAGGCCAAGCGGTTCTCGCCCGAGGTGCTCGAAGCCATGGCCCGGATCAACGAGCGGCCGATCGTCTTTTCCCTGTCCAACCCGCCCTCCAAGGCCGAGTGCACCGCCGAGGAGGCCTACATCTGGACCCAGGGGCGGGCCATCTTCGCCAGCGGCAGTCCGTTCCCACCAGTGGTCTACAGCGGCCGCAAGATGTTCCCGGGCCAGGGCAACAACGTCTACATCTTTCCCGGCGTGGGCATGGGCGTGATGGCCAGCGGCGCGGCCCGGGTAACCGACGAGATGTTCCTGGTGGCGGCGCGGGTGGTGGCCGGCGAGGTGACCGAGGCGGATCTGAACGAGGGCCGGCTCTATCCGCCCCTGCCGCGCATCCGCGAGGTGGCGCTGGCCGTGGCCGAGGCCGTGGCCGAGGTGGCCTACCGGCGCGGCCTGGCCGGTCAGCCGCGGCCGGACGACCTGCGCGCCCACATCATCTCGCTCATGTACGAACCGGTCTACCCGAACTACGTGTGAACCTGGAGGATGCCATGGAAACCTTTGATGCCATCACCGGCCGGCGGGCGGTGAAACGGTTCGACCCGGACCACCGCCCGAGCGCGACCGAGGTCGACCAGCTCCTGTCCCTGACCCTGCTCTCGCCCACCGCCTTCAACGTGCAGAACTGGCGGTTCGTGGTCGTCCGCGACCCGGAACTGCGCCGGCAGATCCGGGCGGCCGCCTGGAATCAGCCGCAGGTGACCGAGGCCTCGCTGTTCGTGGTCTTCTGCGCGGACCTGCAGGCCTGGAACCGCCAGCCCGAACGGTACTGGCCGGACGTCCCGGCCGAGACCCGCCGGGCCGTGCTCGCCGCCCTCGACGGCTACTACCGGGACAAACCCCAGGTGCAGCGCGACGAGGCCATGCGCTCCTGCGCCCTGGCCGCCCAGACCCTGATGCTGGCGGCGCAGAGCCTGGGCTACGACTCCTGTCCCATGACCGGTTTCGATTTCGGGCGGGTGGGCGAGTTGATCCGCCTGCCCGCGGACCATGTGCTGGCCATGGCCGTGGCCATCGGCCGGGGCGTGGAGCCCGCGCCGCCGCGGGCCGGCCGGCTGGACCTGGCCGAGGTGGCGGTCACCGACCGGTTCTGAAAAAGAAACGGGGCGGCGGCACGGTGCCGCCGCCCCGCTGTGACGGGACGAAACGATGCTCGAGAAACTGCTGGCCGACAGCGCCGGTTACCTGCTGGTGCTGGTCGGCCTGGTGACCGTGGTCACGGTGGGGGTGATGTCCATTCTCCTGCCGTTTATGGTGTTTAAAATCATGAACGAGGTGGCCGGTCTCAACCGGAAAATGGACCGGATCATCACCCTGCTCGGCGAGCAGCGGCAGGAGCGGCGGGAGGCTATGCCGCACCCGCGGACCGACGGCCGGCTGGGACCGACCGCGCCCCGGCGGACCGCAACGGATGCGGTCGGCGACAAGCCGCTTCGTTTCCAGTGAACACGACCGCGGGCGCAGGCCGGCAGAACCCGCAGGCCGCCGCCCGGTCCGGCCGGCTGCCGAACCGGTGGGGGGTGCTCACTCGGAGAAGCGCTTGATGATCCGGCTGTACGTCTCCTTCAACTCGTCGCCGACGATCTTGGCCTTGGCGATGTAGTCTTCCGAGGTGTCGATGGCCTCGTCGGCGATCTCGGCCATCTTGACCTTGACCTGCTGCCATTTCTCCTCCGCCTCGGAGAACTCCTCCCTGGCCTCCATGGAGGCGAGATGCATCTTCACCTTGATTTCATCCCGCTCGGTCTTCAGTTTCTCCATCAGGTTGTCAAACTCTTCCTTCACGTTCATGCGCCACCTCCTGGTTGCATAGGGGAAAGATCAACAGGCGATCCGATGGGTCATCCTTACCCTGTCGGGCAAAGCGGTGTCAATCGCCGTGCACGGCCCTCGCTCGCCAGGGGGCAGGGCGGCGCCGGCGCGCCGGCACGCGGCGGTTTGCTTTTCCGCCCCTGGATGGTACAAGAGGCGTTCGCGCCGCTCCCCCTGTCCGGCCCTTTTTTCTTGCGATACCGCCGTGTTCGGCGAACCACATGCACAATCGGATTCTTGTCACCGTCGTTCTCGCGGTCTTCATCGCCCTCTTGGGCATCGGCATCATCATCCCGGTGCTGCCGCTGTGGGCCACCGAACTGGGCGCCACCGGCTTCACCCTGGGGGTGATCACCGCCGTGTTCTCGGTGAGCCGCGGCCTGTGCCAGCCGCTGGTCGGCAGCCTCTCCGACCGCTGGGGGCGCAAGGGCTTTCTCATCACCGGGCTGTTCATCTACGGCCTGGTCGGTCTGCTCGTGCCCCTTGCCGAAAGCGTCGGCCAACTGGTGTTCATCCGTCTCTTCCAGGGCGTGGGCGCGGCCATGGTCGTGCCCGTGGCCATGGCCTACGCGAGCATGCTCGCCCCGCCCGGGGAGGAGGGCCGCTCCATGAGCACCATCAACATCGCCATCTTCTGCGGCATCGGCGCCGGCCCGGTGCTCGGCGGCCTGTTCGCCGATGCCTTCGGGCTGGCCTCGGTGTTCTACGTCATGGCCGGGCTCTGCTTTGTCGCCTTCCTGCTCGTGGTCCGCAACCTGCCGGCCTGCAGCCCCCTCGACCCGCCCTCCCGGGACGGCCTGGTACGGAGCGTCGGCCGCATGCTGCGCCGCCGGCGGACCGTGGGTATCCTCCTTGCCCGCTTCGCCACCGTGCTCATGATGGTGCCGACCATGGCCTTCCTGCCGCTGATGATGGCCGACTGGCCGGGGAGCGGCAGCGTGCAGGCCGGTGTGGTCATCGCCGGGCGAACGGTGATGAACGCCGTCCTCCAGGTGCCCTTCGGCCGGCTGACGGACCGGTACGACAAGGTGCGGCTGCTCATCGCCGGCTGTGTGTGCATGAGCGTGGCCATCTGGATGATTCCGGAGATGACCGGTTTTGCCACCATGCTGGGGGCCTACCTGTTCCTGGGGTTCGGCGAGGCGGTGCTCTGGCCGGTGCTCGGCGCCTGGGCGGCCGAGGAGGGGCGCACCCATTTCGGCCACGGCACCATGATGGGCGTGTTCAACCTGGCCATGAGCGCGGGCGTGTTCACCGGCGCCATGCTCGCCGGGTTGAGCATGGATTCCTGGGGCATACGCCACGCCTTTCACCTGACCGCGGCGGCGGTGCTCGTGCTGCCGCTGGTCGCGGCTCTGCTCATCAGAGCAGGGGAGCGGGCGGGCGAACAC
>JAGODN010000335.1 GCA_017998195.1 Desulfobulbus sp.
CTTCAGCCGGGCGAGCATGTAGTCCATCTCGTGGCCCTCCATGCGCGCGTCCAGGTTGGCCGCGTTGACCACGGCGCGGAAGCCGTAGCGTTCGAGGATTTCGCGGATGAAATGGACCCGGCCCAGGCAGCGTTCGAAATCGGCGGCGCCGCCCTTGAACTTGAAGCCCAGGTAGTTCTCCACCGAGCGCTCGCTGACCATGGCCTCCATGGTGGAGAAGTGGTAGCCCAGGCGGGAACTCAGGGTGCAGAAGTTCTTGGAGATCATGAAGTAGTTGCGGTCCGCGTACTTGGACTTGACCCCGGGCACCAGGGCGGTGTTCATGGTCGAGCGGAACATGATCGAGGTCATGCCCTTGCCGTCCATGGCCGGCGGGCCGTCCCAGGGGATGGCCGCGAACCCCTCCCAGAAGGCGAGCATGGGCACCGAGGCGATCTCCTCGAGCCGGACGTATTTGCCCTTGATCTCGTCCACGAAGCCGTCGTCCAGGTTGAGGATCCACCAGTTCATGGGCACCCGGTAGTGCAGCTGCTTGCTCGAGCGCTCGGAAAAATGGTGGTCCTTGCCGAAGCTGAACATCTCCTGCACCGACTTCTCGTGGATGAAGCGGGTGATGTCGTGGAAGGTCCGGCAGTTCTCGGGCTGGAAATCGCGGGATTCCGGGTCGAGCAGGTTCAAGGGGATGATGTGCCGGCTGACCTCGTGGAGAATCTCGTACACCGGGCTGCCCACCATCAGCCGGGTCTCGGGCCGCTTCCATTCGAGCAGCGGGGCGATGCTGCCCAGGTAGACCCGGCCGAGATCGGCCGCCACCGTCACCCGGTCGCCGTTGTTGAGCTTGGCCATGGCCCCGGTCACCCCGAACAGGGCCGGGATGCCGAATTCGCGGGCCACGTTGGCCAGGTGGCCGGCGAACCCGCCCTGTTCGGAGATCACCGCCGCGGCCCGGGCGACCAGCGGCGCCCAGGTGGGCAGGGCCTGCTCCACCACCAGCACCGCCCCTTCCGGGAACTGGAGGATATCGACCTTCTTGGCCACCTTGAAGACGTTGCCCGAGGCCACCCCCGGGCTGGCGTTGATGCCCCCCTCGCTCACCAGCGAGGGCTCGTAGCGGCGCAGGTCGAGTTCCTCGCCGGGCACCATCAGCTCCATCTGCTGCAGCGGCCGGCTCTGGAGGATGTAGATGCGGCCGTCCTCGGCGCTCACCGCCCACTCGATGTCCTGGGGCGTTTCGTAGTACTGCTCGATGCGGATGGCCAGGTCGGCCAGCTCGCGGATCTGCTCGTCGGTGAGCGATGGCTGGGAGGCGACCCCGGCCCCGGTTTCCTGGCGGATGCAGCCCTCGCCCTCGTAGCAGATGATCTGGAAGTCCTTCTCGCGCACCTCCCGGGCGACGATGGTCAGGTCGTCGTCGCGGGAGACCACGAACAGATCGCAGAGCACGTCGCCGTCCACCACCGCCTTGGGCAAGCCCCAGGTGGCGTTGATGAAGATGTTGTCGTCGCGCCGGTCGAGCGGATTGCGGGTGTAGATGACCCCGCCGGCGATGGCCTCGACCATGGCCAGGCAGCCGACGCACATGGCGATGTCCTCGTCCCGGAAGCCGCGGCTCTGCTTGTAGGCGATGGCCTGGACGCTGTACTTGCTCGCCATCACCTGCTTGTAATAGTAGAAAAATTGAGAGAACTTGACGTTCAGCTCGCTGCGGTACTGGCCGGCGAACGAGCTGTTCTCGGCGTCCTCGCCGTAGGCGCTGCTGCGCACCGCCATGCGCACCTCGCCGCCGCATTCGCGCCGCATCTCCTGGTAGGCCTCGACCACGGCCAGGTAGATGGGTTCGGGCACGTCGGCGGAGATGATCAGCTGGCGGATCTGCGAACTCACCAGGTCGAGGTTACGGTCCATGTCCGAGCCGGCCACCTGGAAGAGCCGATCAACCTCCTTCTGCAGGCCGTTGGTGTTCATGAACAGCTCGTGGGCCGCGGCGGTGATGACGAACCCGGCCGGCACGTTCAGGTGCAGGCGGTTCTTGACATCGCCGAGATTGGCCATCTTGCCGCCGGCGATGTCGACCATGTCGCTGGTGAGATCTGACAGCGGCACCACCAGCCGCTGGTCGCTGATCTCTTTCTTCCTGGCCAGGAGGGCGTCGATCTCCCGCTGGATGGCCGTGAAGCGCACCCTGAGGGCGTCGTACCGGCCCGGCGCGATGTTCTCCATGTCCTTGATCATACGGAAGACATTGACCGAGGTGGAGGCGCTGGCGGTCTGCACGAAGCTCATGCTGAAGGGTTCGTTGCCCTGCAGGGCCCGCTCGATGTCGGCCATCACCTCGAGGATGCGGGTGTTGGCGGCGAGCAGCAGCTTGAAGCTGTGGTAGCGCGACTTGAAGGTCAGCTGGAGGGCTTCCACCTGCTCGGACGGCAGCGCCGGGAGGTCGGGCTCCCGACCGAGGGAGAGGATCTTTCTGGAGAGGTCGGCCAGTCGTTTCAGCATGGGATGGGTCCATTCCCCCGAGGCGGCGGCAGCCGGGCGGACAGGGCTGCCGTCAGGCGGCGTTGTCGGGCCGCTTTTTCTCGTTGAGTTGTTTGCGGGTGTGCGCGTCTTCGATCTTGTAGAGCAGCTCGTCGATGTTGATCGGCTTCATCAGGTAGTCGAAGGTGCCCTGCTGCATCAGGTGGATGGCGTTGTCCACACTGGTGTTGCCGGTGAGCATGATCACCTCGACCAGCGGGTTGATCCGCTTGATGTTGATGAAGGTCTCCGAGCCGTGCATGCCCGGCATCTCCTGATCGAGCACCACCACCTCGGGCGGGTCGTTTCGCACCAGTTCCAGGGCCGCCTCGCCGCAGTTCGCGGTCTGCACCGCAAAGCCGCGCACCGCCAGCTGGCGGGCGGTGGCCTCGCGGAAGATGTCCTCGTCGTCGACCAGCAGCACCTTGCATTTCTTCGATTTTTCCATACGGTTCTCTACGGTGTTCGTGTGCGTGGAGGGTTGTCATTTGACGGGCAGCAGGACCGTGAAGGAGCTGCCCGCGCCGGGAATACTGTTCACCTTGATGGTGCCGCCCAGGTACTTGACGATACTGGCGGCGATGCTCAGCCCCAGGCCGGTGCCGCGGCCGCCCCCCTTGGTGGTGAAGAAGGGGTTGAAAATCCGCTGCAGGTCGCCGGCGGGAATGCCCCGGCCGGTGTCGGCGATGGTGAGCGACACCATGCCGTCCTGCATCGCCGTGCTCACGGTGATGCAGGACGGCATGGTGTCGCTCACCAT
>JAGODN010000336.1 GCA_017998195.1 Desulfobulbus sp.
GGTGCAACCCGGTCGCCCCGGCGCCGCCCCGCGCGGTCACGATTCCTCCGAGAGGAGTTTCGTGTCCTCAACACTGTCCGCCTTGTCCAGCTTGAACAGGCGGATGAGCAGGATCCCGGACTCGTAGAGCAGATAGAGCGGCCCCCCCATGAGCGCCATGTTCACCAGGTCCGGGGTCGGGGTGAGCATGGCGGCCAGAATCGCGATGGCGAGCACCGCATAGCGCCGGTTCTTCTCGAAGGCCCGCCGGCTGATCGCGCCCACCCGGGCGCTGAACACCATGAACACCGGCAGTTCGAAGATCGCCCCGAAGGCCAGCACGAACAGGGTGACGAAATTGACGAACCGGCTGATGGAGATGACCGCGCGCAGTTCCTCGGACTGGAAGCCGAGGAGAAACCTGATGCCGTACGGCAGGGTCACCAGGTAGCAGAAGGCGGTCCCGCCGTAGAACAGCAGGCAGGTGGCAACGACAAACCAGCGCAGCTGGCCCCGGCTCATGCCGAAGGGCTTGCCCAGGGCCCGCCAGAGCACGTGCAGGCACAGGGGCATGAGCAGGAACAGGGCCGCGAAGAAGGCTACCCGCACGTGGGCCAGAAACGGTCCGGCAACGGAGAAAAAATACAGGTTCTCGCCCAGATGCTCCTGCAGCAGGGTCACCACCCGACTGGACAGGAAGAAGAGCGCGACCGTGGCGACCAGCACCGCCCCGCCGAGGGTTTTCAGCGACCGGCGCAGTTCCCCGAGAAAGAGGATGAAGGATGGATAGGGCTTGCTCATGTCGGTCCTCGCGACGACGGCGATCGCTCCCCATGAGCTCCTCGCAGCGGCGAAAAAGGTAGCAAAACGCAAGGATAAAAGCAATTGAATACCCGTTGCGTTTACCGGTGACGCATGCTAAAAGCCTTGGCAACCGGCCTCGGGTCGGCCCCCCGGAGACAACCCGCCCACCCGCTTCCCCAACCCCATTCGACGCCATGCTTGAACTACGTTTTGTCAGGGAACATCTCGATCTTGTCCGCCGCAAGTGCCACCTGCGCGGCACTGACCCGCAGCTGATCGACCAGTTCGCCGCCACGGACAGCCGGCGGCTGACCGTGCTCGCCGAGGTCGAGGCGCTCAAGAATCAGCGCAACACCGTTTCCCGCACCATCGCCACCCTCAAGCAGACCGGGGAAACGGCCGGCGCCGAGCCGCTCATCGCCGAGATGCGCACCGTGTCCGAGCGGATCAAGGAACTGGACGGATCGCTGGCCGACATCGAAGGCGAGTTGCAGCAGATCGTCCTGTCCATCCCCAACCTGTGCGCCGACGACGTGCCCCAGGGACGGGACGAGCGGGACAACGTGGAAATCAGGCGCTGGGGCACGATCCCGGAATTTTCCTTTCCGCCCCTGCCCCACTGGGAGATCGGCGAACGCCTGGGCATCCTCGACTTCGAGACCGCGGCCCGGCTCGCCGGGGCCCGCTTCTCCCTGCTCAAGGGGTTCGGCTCGCGCCTGTCGCGGGCCCTGGTCAACTTCTTTCTCGATCTGCACACCCAGCGGCACGGCTACACCGAGGTGCTGCCGCCCTTCCTGGTCAACTCCACGGCCATGACCGGCACCGGCCAGTTGCCCAAGTTCCAGGAGGACCTGTTCAGGATCGAGGGCTGGGACCTGTGGCTCATCCCCACGGCCGAGGTGCCGGTGACCAACATCCACGCCGGCGAAACCCTGGAAGAGGTGGCCCTGCCGGTCAAGTACACCGCCTACACGCCCTGCTTCCGGTCCGAGGCCGGCTCCTACGGCAAGGACACCCGCGGCCTCATCCGCCAGCACCAGTTCGAGAAGGTGGAACTGGTGCAGTTCACCACCCCGGAACAGTCACGCGACGCCCTCGAGGGGCTGCTCGCCGATGCCGAGGCGGCCCTGCAGCTGCTCGAACTGCCCTACCGGGTGGTGTCGCTGTGCACCGGCGACCTGGGCTTCTCGGCCACCAAAACCTACGACATCGAGGTCTGGCTGCCCGGCCAGAACACCTACCGGGAGATCTCCTCCTGTTCCAACTTCCTCGACTTCCAGGCACGCCGGGCCGGCATCCGCTACCGGCCCAGGGGCGAGAAAAAGAGCCGCCTGGTACACACCCTGAACGGCTCCGGCCTGGCGGTGGGCCGCACCCTGCTCGCCATCCTCGAAAACCACCAGCAGGCCGACGGCACGGTGCGCCTGCCCGCGGCACTCCAGCCGTACTTCACCGACCGCTTCTGACCATCCGGTGGCGCGGCCGCCCGCGTCGCCGGATCACCCGCTCAGCCCTGCGGCCCGGCCGGTCGCTCCAGGGCCAGTTCGATCAGCCGGTCGAGCAGGGCACCGAACGGCAGCCCCGCCTCGGCCGCGGCCTGGGGCAACAGGCTGGTCGGGGTCATGCCCGGGATGGTGTTCGTCTCCAGCAGGTAGAGTTCCTCCTCGACGAGGATCATGTCGGTGCGGCTGTAGCCGCGCAGCTGCAGGCTGCGGTGCGCCCGCAGGGCATAGTCCTGCGCCCTGGCCCGGACCGTTTCGCTCACCGGCGCCGGGCAGACCTCCCGGGTGGCGCCGGGCTGGTACTTGGCCTCGTAGTTGAAGAAGTCGTAGCGGCTGTCCGGGATGATCTCGATGAGCGGCAGGGCGGTCAGTTCGCTGTTGCCCAGCACCCCGGCGGTCAGCTCGCGTCCCTTGAGAAAGGCCTCGACCATTACCTCGCCGTCGTGACGCAGCGCCAGTGCCAGCGCCGCGGGCAGCTGGTCGAGGGTGCGGACGATGGACATGCCGATGGACGACCCCTGGCGCACCGGCTTGACCACGCAGGGCAGGCCGACCGCGGCCTGGATGCGGCCGCTGTCCGCCAGGTCCCCCGGCTCGACCATCACCCATGGCGCCACCGGCAGGCCGGCGAGCCGGTACATGATCTTGGCCAGGTTCTTGTCCATGGCCAGGGCGCTGCCGAGCACGCCCGCCCCCTGGTAGGGGATGCCAAGCAGGTCGAGGAACCCCTGGATGGTGCCGTCCTCGCCATGGACCCCGTGCAGGAGAATGAAGGCCGCGTCGATCGTGGCCGCGTCCGCGGCGATGCGGGCGAGATCCGTGGCCGGGTCGTAGCGGACCACCTCGTAGCGGTCAGGATTCAGCGCCTTTTCCACCCCGGCCGCGCCCCGCAGGGAAACCTCACGCTCATCCGACGTGCCGCCGGCGATGAGCGCCAATCGCAATTTTGCCATACTCCGTCTCCTCTGGTGAA
>JAGODN010000337.1 GCA_017998195.1 Desulfobulbus sp.
GCCGGCGGCGACCTTGCCGCCAGCCGCAGGGCCCTGGCCGGTCTGCCGGCCGGCCAGGTGGTGCACGCGCTCTTCTCCGCCATCTGCCGGGAGGATCCGGTGGTGCGCTGGCACGCGATCACCTGCCTGGGCGATGCGGTCGGCCGGATCGCCGCGGACGACCTGGAGGCGGCGCGGATCGTCATGCGCCGCTTCCTGTGGAGTCTCAACGACGAGTCCGGCGGCATCGGCTGGGGCGCGCCCGAGGCCATGGCCGAGTGCATGTGTCGGGACGGGCGGCTGGCGGACGAGTACGCCCACATGCTCGTCTCCTACATGCGCGAGGACGGCGAGGAACTCTGCCAGGACGGCAATTTCATCGAGCACCCGCTGTTGCAGCGGGGTGTGGTCTGGGGCGTCGCCCGGCTGGCCGGCTGCCGCCGGGAAGTGCTGCAGCGGCTTGGCGCCGGTCAGGACCTGGGCCGCTACCTCGGGGCCGACGACCCGGTCCTGCGCGGCCTGGCCGCCCTGGCCGTCGGCCGGCTGGGGGAAACAGCGCTGCGACCGCCGCTCCAGGGGTTGCGGGCCGACAGTGCGCCGCTGCGCCTGTACGACGAGGGCGGGTTGTGCGAAACCACGGTCGGCGCCCTGGTCCGGGCCGCCCTGGAGGAGTTGAAATGACCGATACCCTGTTTCCGGCCGCGGCCTGTGTGCAGTTTGCCATCGCCCCGGGCGAGCCGGACCGCAACCTCGACCGGGTCATCAGCCTGGTCGAGGCCTACCGGCCGGCCGCGGGCACCCTGCTGGTGCTGCCCGAGATGTGGGCCACCGGCTTTGCCTACGACCGGGTCGAGGAACTGGGCCGCCGCACCCCGGAGATGCTCGCCGGCCTGCAGGCCCTGGCCGCCCGCTTCGACTGCCGGCTGGCCGGGACGCTCATCAACCCCGCGGACCGGGGGCTGCCGACCAACACCCTGTTCCTCGTCGGCCCGCAGGGGGTGATCGGCCGCCAGGCCAAGCGACGATTGTTCGCCTTCTGGCAGGAGGAACGCCACTTCAGCCCCGGGTGTGACCCGGGACCACTGGCGACCCCGTTCGGGCCGCTGGCCACCCTCATCTGCTATGAACTCCGTTTCCCGGAACTGGCCCGGCAGCAGGTGTTCGCCGGCAGCCGCCTGCTGGCGGTCTCGGCCGAGTGGCCGCACTCCCGGCTCGACCACTGGCTGACCCTGCTGCGCGCCCGGGCCATCGAAAACCAGGTGTACGTGGTCGCGGCCAACGGCTGCGGCCGCACCGGCTCCATGACCATGGCCGGCCATTCGCTCCTCGTCGGCCCGGACGGCACCGTGCTCGCCGATGCAGGCGGGGAGGAAGGCGTGGTCGGCGCCCCGCTCGACCCGGCGCTGGTTCACGAGCAGCGCGGCCGCTTCTTTCCGGCCGGCGAGCGCGGCTGGGCGGGCGCGGACGCGGCCAAGGTCCGGAGCCTCGACGCGCTTATGCCCGAACTCACGGCCATCCGTCGCCACGGCAGCCGTATCGCCTTCACCAACGGCTGCTTCGACATCCTCCACGCCGGCCACGTGAACTACCTGGAGGCGGCCCGCCGCACCGCCGACTGCCTGGTGGTGGGGCTGAACAGCGACAGCTCGGTGCGCGCCCTCAAGGGGCCGGGCCGGCCGGTGAACAGCGAGGCGGACCGGGCCCGGGTGCTGGCCGCCCTGGGCGCGGTGGATTACGTGGTGCTGTTTGGTGAACAGACCCCCCTGCGCCTGATCACCGCCATCCGCCCGGAGGTGCTGGTCAAGGGCGCGGACTGGGCCGAGGCCGAGATCGTCGGCGCGGCCGAGGTACGGGCCGCGGGCGGCCGGGTGGAGCGCATCGCCCTCACCGCGGACCGGTCGACCACCGGTCTGCTCACCCGCATCCGCCGGACCTCGGACTGAACGGTCAGCGACCGCTGGCCATCCATCCACAGCAACAGGAGGAGACCATGACCACCATTCACATTGAGGGTATGAGCTGCGCCCATTGTGCAGCCGCTGTGCACAAGGCGCTGGAGGCGTTGGGCCTGACCGGGGTACAGGTCGATGCGACCAGGGGCGAGGCGGTGTTTGCGGGGACGGTGGATCGGGAAGAACTGCGCCGGGCGATCGCGGCCAAGGGCTACAAGCTGGTGGACTGACCCGGGCCCGCAGCCCGGCGGAGCGTGGGCCGGGCCGGAGCGGGCGGGAGAAGCGCCGTTACTGCAGGGCTGCAGCGGCGGAGGTGGTGTGCAGGCTGTCGAACTGCAGGGCCGCCTGGCGGCTGGCGAACACCTTCAGGTTGATCCCCCGGCAGGTGGTGGCCTGATCGAGGCACAGCCACTGCTCGCTGCCGTTCGTGCGGCACAGGAGGGTCACCTGCAGGTCGCGCTCCTGGACCACCGGGGTGAACAGCTGCAGGAGGGACCGGCTCTGCAGCACCGCCACCGTGTGCGGGAAGGCGGCATCGCGCAGGTCGAGGACGAACTCGCGGCAGGGTGCGGCCGAGGCCTCGGCGATGACGAACGGCACGAGCGCGGAGGCCGCCTCGGCGGTGATCTGGCCGCTGACGCGGATCTCGATGCGGCCCTGGTCGCCTGTCTGGGTCTGGGTGATGCGCATGGCCGAACCTCGTGGCAAAGGGGGCGTTTCGGACCGTGTTCCCGAAGGGGGACGATCCCTTTGCTGCAAAAAGGTAAAACCGTTGCCGCACAAGGTACAGTAAGGTTTCAGTAATCTTGTCGCGGCCCGGTCGCGGCCGGGAGGAGGGGGGGGAATGAGCCGCACTGAACACAGCAGAGACAACCGGCATCGGCCGGCCCCATGGTTCATCGCCGTGCTCCTGGGGCTCTCTCTGGCCGCGCCCGCCCGAGCCGCCACCGCCCGGCCGCCGGTCGCAGTCTCGCCCTACGTGCGTACCCTGCTCGCCCAGATCAACGAGTACCGCGAGGGCAACGGCCTGCCGTCCCTGGTGCTCGACCCGGGCCTGAGCCGCGCCGCCCGCACCCACAGTTTCGCCATGTCCCGGCAGAAGCGGCTCAGCCATGTTCGCTTCGACGAACGCTTCCAGCAGGCGAACAGCCGCCTGTGTGTCGAGAACATCGGCCGCGGCGCCACCAACCCGCGCCGGCAGTTCGACAACTGGCGCCGGTCAGGGGCGCACGACCAGAACCTGCTCGTCGAAGAGATCCGCCGCGCCGGCATCGCCGAGGTGGGCGGTTTCGTCACCTTCTTCGCCTGCCAGTAGGGGTTTTCCC
>JAGODN010000338.1 GCA_017998195.1 Desulfobulbus sp.
GGCCCGCCCACCGAGCCGAACAGGATGGCCTCGCTCGCCTCGCAGACCTTGAGGGTGGAGGGGGGCAGGGCCTCGCCGTGGTTGTCGATGGCGATGCCGCCGACATCCGCCGGCGTATACGCAAGCGAGAAGCCGAATTTTCGCTGGACCGCGTCCAGCACCTTGATGGCCTCGGCCATCACCTCCGGGCCGATGCCGTCACCGGTCAGCAGGGCAATCGTGTGGGTCATGGGTATCCTCCGGGAAACGGAAAAGTTCCGTGTATCTGTGGGTTGGGAAGGAATCCTGTCCTACCAGATCGAGGACAATTATTCCAGCGAGAAGTGTCAGGCCGCAACCACCGCGGCCACCAGCCGGGGCGCCTTGGAGAAGGGCAGCACGAATCGGCGTTCACGCTCGATCCGCCAGGGCCCGGAGGCAAGGTGGTCGATCCCGGCCAGCCCCTCGGCCCGGGCGAGCATGAGCAGCACCCGGGTGGTCGGAGTGACCAATGGCCGCACCAGCGGCAGGAACGCGGCCGGCTCGGCCACGGCCCGGCTGGTGAGGTGGGTGAACCGCCCCGGCCAGTCCGCGGCGTGCGCCTCGACCCGGTCCGCCACCACCTCGACGTTCACAAGGCCCAGGGTGCGGACAACGTGGCGGAGGAAGCTGACCCGCTTCTGGCGCGGCTCGCACAGGGTACAACGGGCCTCAGGCCGCACGCAGGCGAGCGCCAGGCCGGGAAAGCCGGCGCCGCTGCCCACGTCGAGCAGGTGCGGCGCCGCTGCCTCGTCCACAAAGGGCAGGAGGGTGAGCGAGTCGAGGAAATGGGTCTCCACCGCCTGGGCTTCCGGGGTGTCGCGGGCGATCAGGTTGACCCGCCGGCTCCACTTCATCAACTCGGCCAGGTAGATGAGCAGCCGCTCCACCCCGGCCGTGTCCACCGCGAGGCCAAGCTGCGCCGCCCCGCGGACGAGCAGGTCGCGGCTGTCAGCGATCGGCTGCGCCAAGCCGCACCGCCACTGAGTTGCCGTGCGCGGTCAATCCTTCGAGCGCGGCCAGCCGGCGGATATGGTCGCCGTCCGCCACCAGGGCCGCACGGCTGTAGCTGATGATCGAACTCTTCTTGAGGAAGGTCTCCACCCCGAGCGCCGAGGCGATGCGGGCCGTGCCCATGGTCGGGAGCACGTGATTCGGCCCGGCCACGTAGTCGCCGGCCGCCTCCGGGGTCCAGCTGCCGAGGAAGATGGCGCCCGCGTGGCGGATCTTCGCCAGCCACTGCCAGGGCTCGGTCACCTGCAATTCGAGGTGCTCGATGGCGATGTCGTTGGCCAGCCCGATCGCCTCGTCGAGGTCCGTGACGGTCACGATCAGGCCGCGGGCGGCGAGCGCGGCGCGGGCGATGTCGGCCCGGGCGAGCAGCGGCAGCTGGCGCGCCAGCTCACCCTCGATGGCCGCGGCCAGCCCGGGCTCGGTGACCAGGGCCACGGCCAGGGCCTGCGGGTCGTGCTCGGCCTGGGCGAGCAGGTCGGCGGCGATGAAGGCCGGGTCGGCCGTGTGGTCGGCGACCACCAGCACCTCGCTCGGGCCGGCGAGCATGTCGATGCGCACCCGGCCCTGCACCTGGCGCTTGGCCTCGGCCACGTACTGGTTGCCCGGGCCGACGATCACGTCCACCCGGGGAATGGTGGCGGTGCCGAAGGCCAGCGCGCCCACCGCCCAGGCCGAACCGGTCTTGTAGACCTCGTCGATGCCGATCTCGCGCGCGGCCACGAGCAGGGCCGGGCTGACCCGCCCTTCCCGGTTCGGCGGGGTGACCATCACCCGCCGGCCGACGCCGGCGATCTGCGCCGGGATGCCGTTCATCAGCACCGAGCTGACCAGCGGCGTCGATCCCTCGGTGCCGCCGGGCACGTACAGGCCGGCCGAATCCACCGGCCGCACCAGCCGGCCGGTGATGGTGCCGTCGTCGCGGGTAAGCAGCCAGGAATCGTCCAGTTCGCGTTCATGGAAGCGGCGGACGCGGTCCGCGGCGAAACGCAGGGTGGCGCGGAAGTCGTCGTCCACCTCCCGCTCGGCCCGGGCGAACTCGGCCTCGCTCACCCTGAGCGTTGCCGCGGTCATGGTCGGGCAGTCGAACCGGCGGCAGTAGTCGACCACCGCCGCGTCGCCTTCCCGGCGGACCCGGTCGAGGATGGTCCGAACCACCTCCCGGCAGCCGGTCTCCTCGCTGAACCGGTCGACCAGGCCCTGAAGGGCGCGGCGCCCCTCGTTACTGGAGAGAGTCACAGATCGTATCATGGCAGTGTACCGTCAGGAGTTGCCGCGGCGGGCGGCCGGGCAGGGAGTCAGCGAACAGGGGACAAAGGGCGCCATAGTAGCCGCCACCGGGCGGCCCTGTCAATGCGCCCGTGGCGAAATCGGCGCCTTCCGGATCAGCGCCGGTGCGGCCGGCCAAGCGCAAAGCCCAGGTGCAGGGCGCGGATGTTCAACTCGACGAAGTCCCCGGCCACCCGGTCGCGGATGGCCGCTTCCACCGACTCGGTGCGGACCAGGTCGACCAGGCCGAGCAGCCCGCCGAGGACGCAGATGTTGAACACGATCGGCTTGCCGATCTCCCCCATCACCGTGTCGTACAGGGGCAGTTCCACCTGGCGGGCGTCCACCTTGCGGGTGGTCGCCACGAAACGGGTGTCGGTGAGCATGATCCCGCCCGGCCGCATCTCCGGGCCCACGCTGTTGTAGGCCTCCTGGGTGAGACAGACGCCGATGTTCGGCTGGGTGATGGAGGGAAAGTTGATGGCCTCGTCCGAGAGGATGACATTGCCGCGGGTGGCCCCGCCCCGGGCCGCGGCCCCGTAGCTCTGCGACTGGACGGCGTTGATGCCCTCGTGGATGACCGCCGCCTCGCCGAGCAGAATGGCCGCGGTGACCACGCCCTGGCCGCCGGAACCGGAAAAGACGATGCGCGTTCTCATCGCTGTGCCTCCGCCATGGCCCGGGCCATGACTTGGTCGTAGGACTCGCAGTATTCGGGCCGCTGAGTCTCGACAAAGACCCCCCGGGCGATGAGCCCGGGGTGTTCGGCCAGACGCCGGGAGCCGAGCCGGGCGGTGGTCGTGCGGTACTGGACGAGCATCTCGGCCGCCTCGCCGAGCTTGTTCTTGCGGCCGAAATAGGTCGGGCACTGGCTGAGGATCTCCACCACCGAGAACCCCTTGTGGGCGATGGCCCTGGTGAGCAGATCGATGGCCTCGTGCACGTGGTAGGTG
>JAGODN010000339.1 GCA_017998195.1 Desulfobulbus sp.
GACATGCGGGTTCTCCATCCTGGTTGAGTTGTTCGGATCGCTTCCTTCATACCCCTGTTTGCCCCGCGGATCAAAGCGAAAAATGAACGGCCGGCGGGCCGCGGCCGGGGCGCGGCCCGCCATCTTTTGACTTGACAAACCATCGGCCGTCCTTTAAGAAAGAACGGTTTTATTGTCGAATTTTCCCTTGTTGCAAGGTTGAAAAGAACCGTGTTTTAACTGATAATTCATTTATTCCGGAGGTTGTGCCATGTATGAGATCGTCGTCGACAAAGACAAGTGCTCTGGTTGCGAAGAGTGTGTGAACGCCTGCCCTGCCCAGGTGTTCGAGCTGCAGGATGGCAAGTCCGAGCCGGTGAACTCCGACGAGTGCCTGGGCTGCGAGACCTGCGTCGAAGTCTGCCCGGAAGGCGCCATCACCGTTACCGAGATGTGATCTAAGCTGATCTTTCGGTCGCATTCTAAGCCCATCCCTCCACGGGGATGGGCTTATTGTGTTTCTGGGGCAGGAAACGGTGGCGGCCGGGTTCGGTCAGGGAGAACGGGCGGATGAATCCGACGTTCAAGCCCGGGGTTTCCCGGTCGGTGCACCTGTTCGCGGCGCCGTTTCTGTGGACCGCGGTGGGCTGCGTGCTCATGGTGCGCGGCTTTGCCTGGCTCGACCCGGGCCGCGGCCGTCTGCTGGTCCTGGTGGCGCTCTTCGCCGGCACGCTCAAGTCGCTGCTCGTGCTCGACCGGGTGGCGGCGCGGGCCGTGGGCAGGATCGGTCGCTTCGGCGACCGCACCTGCCTGGGCGCGGTCTATTCGTGGCGGACCTGGCTGCTCGTGCTGGGCATGATCGCCGCCGGCGCTCTGCTGCGCCGCTCGCCCCTGCCCGGGCCGCTCATCGGCACCCTTTATCTGGCCGTCGGCTGGAGCCTCTGTCTGTCCAGCCGGGTCGGCTGGCGGCACTGGCGCATCCTTTCGAGAAACGATGGAATCGCTTAACCGTGTGACAATCAGTCGTTCCGCCCTGGCGCACAACTTCGCTCTCTGCCGGCAGCAGGCGGGCGAGGCCGCGGTCATGGCCATGGTCAAGGCCGACGGCTACGGTCACGGCATGGTCGAATGCGCCCGTCTGTTCGCCGCCTGCGGCGCCGCTGCCTTTGGCGTGGCCGAGGCGGTGGAGGGCGAGACCCTGCGCCGGGCCGGCTGCGACCTGCCCATCTTCGTGCTCGCCGGGGTGGTTCCAGAGACCGCGGCCGGGATCGTCGAACATCGGCTGACCCCGGTGGTGGTCGATGCGGCCATCCTGCCGGAACTCTCGCGCGCGGCCGTCGCCCAGGGGGTGGAACTGCCCATCCACCTCAAGGTGGACGCGGGCATGGGTCGCCAGGGCACCCTGCCGGCCGGGTTCATGGACCTGGCCCGGGTCGCGCGCTCCCTGCCCGGGCTGCGGGTTGCGGGGGTGATGGCCCACTTCCCCATGTCCGAGGACCGGGAGTCCACCAATTCGGCTGAGGTGCTGGCCACCTTCAGCCGGGCCGCGGCCGGGATCGCCGGGCTGGTGGACGGCCGCTGCTGCCTGCATCTTGCCAACTCCGGCGGATTGTTCTATGTTGCCGGCGCCCGGCTGGACATGGTCCGGCTGGGCATCGGTCTGTACGGCTACTACCCGGACGGTGCGGCTGGCCGCGCGGCGGCGAGCGATCCGCTCCTGCGGCCGGTGATGCGCTTTGCCACCAGCGTCATCCAGGTGCGGCAGCTGCCCGCCGGCGCCGGGCTCGGCTACAACCACCTGTACACCACCACCCGCCCGACCACCGTGGCCGTGCTGCCGGTGGGCTACGAGGACGGCTACCTGCGCATCCTCTCCAACCGGGCCGAGGTGCTCCTGCACGGCCGGCGCGCCCGGGTGATCGGCCGCATCTCCATGAACCTGACGCTCGTCGATGTGACCGGTAACGACGGGGTGCGGGTCGGCGACGAGGCGGTGCTGCTCGGCCGCCAGGGCGCGGAGGAGATCACCGCCGACGAGATCGCCGGATGGATGGAGACCATCAGCTACGAGGTGCTCTGCCTGTTCGGCAGGCTCAACCACCGCGAGATGACCGACTGAAAGGGCCTTGCCCGCCGCACCGCGGCTTCCCCGGGGGATGCCGCCGATATTCTGCCAGTTCAGAGATCCATGATCAAAACACGCGTCAAACAGACAATCGACCGCTGCTTTGCCCAGGGGGTGGAGCAGGGGCTGTGGAGCCGCCAGGCCGAGGGCCGCTACACCGTGGAGGTGCCCAAGCGCGAGGAGCAGGGTGACTTCTCCACCAACTTCGCCATGGTCGTGGCCAAGGCCGACCGCTGCAACCCCCGGGAGATTGCCGCCCGGCTCGTGGACCTGCTCGCCGCGGACCCGATCTTCGCCCGGGTGGAGATCGCCGGGCCCGGGTTCATCAACCTGTTCCTCACCCGGGATGTCTGGGCCACGGTGCTCGCCCCGGTCTGGACCGAGGACGAACGGTTCGGCCGCTCCGAGACGGGCGCAGGCCGCCGGGTGCTGGTCGAGTTCGTCAGCGCCAACCCCACCGGCCCCCTGAGCGTCGGCCACGGCCGCAACGCGGTGCTCGGCGACGCCATCGCCCGGCTGCTCGACGCCACCGGCCACCAGGTGCAGCGGGAATACTACTTCAACGACGCCGGCCGGCAGATGCGCGTGCTCGGCGAATCGACCCGGGCGCGCTACCTGGAACTGCTCGGCCTGCCGTTCGAGTTCCCCGAGGACGGCTACCAGGGGGACTACATCCGCGACATCGGCCGGGCCATGGTCGAGGAGGGCGGCGAGAGCTTCCGCGATGCGGACCTGAACGTGTTCAAGAAGCGGGCCCAACAGGCCATCTTCGCCGACATCGACGCCACCCTCAAGCGCATCGGCATCGGTTTCGACACCTACTTCAACGAACACACCCTGTACGAGGACGGCCGGGTGGACGGCGTGGTCGAGGAACTGCGCAGTCGCGGCCTGGTCTACGAGAAGGAGGGCGCCACCTGGTTCAGGACCACCGACTTCGGCCAGGGCCAGGACCGGGTGATCATCAAGAGCAGCGGCGAGCCCACCTACCGGCTGCCGGACATCGCCTACCACTGCGACAAGTTCCGCCGCGGCTACGACTGGATGATCGACGTGTTCGGTTCGGACCACATCGCCACCGTGCCCGACGTGCTCGCCGGGCTGCGCGCCCTGGGTCACGACCCGGACCGGGTCACCGTG
>JAGODN010000340.1 GCA_017998195.1 Desulfobulbus sp.
GGACATCACCGCCCGCAAGGAAATGGAACACCGGTTGCGCCAGCAGGTCCGGGAAATCAGCTCGCTGCGGGAGCAACTGGAACAGGAGAACATCGTCCTGCGGGCCGAGGCCGGTCTGGACGAGGGACCGAACCGCTCCCTCGGCCTCAGCCCGGCCATGCAGCGGGTCCAGGCGCTGATCGAACAGGTCGCCCCCACCGACAGCACCGTGCTCATCCTCGGCGAGACCGGCACCGGCAAGGAACTGGTGGCCCAGGCAATCCATCAGCGCAGTCAGCGGTGCAAACGCATGATGGTGACGGTGAACTGCGGTTCACTGCCCACCGCCCTGATCGAGAGCGAGTTGTTCGGCCGGGAAAAGGGGGCCTACACCGGCGCCCTCAGCCGGCAGGCGGGGCGCTTCGAACTGGCGCACGGCTCCACCCTGTTCCTCGACGAAATCGCCGAGATGCCGATCGAGACCCAGGCCAAACTGCTGCGGGTGCTCCAGGACGGCACCTATGAACGGCTCGGCAGCCCGGTCAACCTCAAGGCCGACGTACGCATCATCGCCGCCACCAACCGCAACCTAGCGGAAGAGGTCGAGCAGGGCCGTTTCCGCCGCGACCTGTTTTATCGTCTGAACGTCTTCCCCATCGTGGTGCCGCCGCTGCGCGAGCGGGTGGAGGACATCTCCATGCTCACCTGGCGCTTCGTGAGCGAGTTCGGTCAGCGCATGGGCCGCAAGATCAGCAGGATCGCCCGCAGTGACATGGAGCGGCTGGAAACGTACGACTGGCCGGGCAATGTCCGCGAACTGCGCAACGTGATCGAACGGGCGATGATCACCACCACCGGCACGGTGCTCGACCTGTCCCAGCTCACCCTGCCCGCCTCGGTCCGCTCCCAACCACCCACCGCCATGACCCTCGAGGAGATCGAGCGCACCCACATCCGCGCCACCCTCAAGGCCACCCGGGGCAAGATCAAGGGCCGGGGCGGCGCCGCCGAACTGCTTGGCCTCAATCCCTCGACCCTGTATTCCCGCCTGCGCAAGCTCGCCATCCGGATCGAGGCTGACTGAAGCGCAGGCGAGAGGAGAGCGCGGTCCTTGCCGCCGCGCCTGCGGCCGGCCCGAGCCGAGCCTTTCCTCCGGAGGTGCGGGCCGAGCCGGGCTGCGGGCGGCTCGCCTTCGGGCCAGGGGAACGCGCTCGCCTTGACCTGAAGGACGAGGCTGCCAACGCTCTCATCCCTGCTCGCAAGTACCGGCTTCACGGGCTGCGCCCGGAGCCGCCCGCCCCCGCACCGTTCCAACCGGATTTTCCCCGCCGTCGGGTCGCGTCGCCCATCGCCCGGCGAAGGCGGATGGGCGATATATCGCCCGTCGGGAGTTGCCATTTCGCCCCCGCTCCCGCCACTGACCCCCGCCATCCTGCCGATTTAAAAAAAAACAAAAGTATCAGTTCATTAGAACGCAACACGTCCTGCTCTGAACTGGACCGGTTTATGCAAAACACCGGGCACAAGGTCCACCCACCGTCGGTCGGCCCGCAGCAATCGGCAGCCTGCCCGGACGGAAGCGACTCCGCGCTGCCGGCCGGCCACCCCAGAACCCGAAGAAGAGGAGGGAGTAATGAAGAGTATCGTGCACATCGCCCTGTCGGCAGCACTGGCCGCAAGCCTGGCCGCCTGCGCGCCGGCGGAACAGAAGGAGAGCAAACTCCAGATCGAGCGCTCCGAGCAGGCCACCACGGTCGCCACCGTGGAGGCTGTTGACCTCACCAGGCGCACCGTCAAACTGCGCAGCCTGGACGGGCAGCCGTTTGTGGTCCGGGTCGGCAAGGAGGCGGTCAACCTGCCCCAGGTCAAGAAGGGCGACCAGGTGGAAGTGACCTATGCCCGGGAACTCGAGGTGACCCTGGCCGATCCCGGCGAAGTCGTCAACGAGACCGACGTGGTCGTCGACCGGGCCCAACCCGGCTCCAAGCCGGAAGGTTCCGCCATTGCCCAGACCCGGGTCACCGCCACCATCCTCGACCTGGACAAGGAGCGGGAAAAGGTCACGCTGAAAATGGCGGACGGCTCGGTGGCCACGGTCAAGGTGCAGAACCCGGCCAATCTGGACAAGGTCAAGGTCGGCGACACCATCCTCATCCGCTACCTGGAGGCCGTCGACATCACGGTCAAGGGGAAGAAACGCTGATTCGAGCCAAATGGCCGCGCCCGGCGCCCCTCTTCCCGAACAGGCAGGGCGGCCCGGAACCGACCGTGCCATCATCCGCCATTCCATCCACAAGGAGCCTGTCCATGAAAGCACACAGCAGCACCCCCGGTCGGAAAACGGCCGGTTTTTCCCTGGCCGTTCTCTGGCTGGCGCTCACGCTCGTGACCCTCTGCCTGCCCCGTCCCTCGCTCGCCGCCACCGCCGCGGAGATCGACCGCGACGTGGACAGCGCCCTGCAGACCCTCTACCGGACCACGCCCACGGCGCGGCAGCTGGCCAAGGTGGCCAAGGGCGTGCTCGTCTTCCCCAGCGTCGTCAAGGGCGGCCTCATCATCGGCGGCCAGTACGGCGAGGGCGCCCTGCGTGCCCGTGGCGTCACCATCGGCTACTACAAGACCGTCGCCGCCAGCTACGGGCTGCAGGCCGGGGCCCAGACCTTCGGCTACGCCCTTTTCTTCCTTGACGATGCCAGTCTGCGCTACCTCAAGGACAGCAACGGCTGGGAGATCGGTGTCGGGCCGAGCATCGTCATCATGGACGAGGGCGCCGCCCGGTCGCTTTCGACCACCACCGCCCAGTCGGGGATCTACGCCTTCTTCTTCAGCCAGAAGGGGCTGATGGCCGGTCTGGGCATCCAGGGCAGCAGAATATCGCCCATCCATCCGGAGCGCTGAGCGCGCGTACCGGCAAGGCCGATCAGCGGCCGGACGGGGGAGCCGTCCGGCCGTCGATCGCCAGGGTCGAGGAGATCACGGTATCATGGGCAGCGATCGTCCGATGCATTCCTTCCGGGGCCAGCCCTTACCGGCCGCTGAACCGGCTGGCGACCCGGTCGTGCCGGTGTTGGCGACAGATCCGTCCCTGGTGGCCTGCCCGGACTGCGACCTGCTCAACCGGCTGGACGGCCCGGCCGCGGCCACCCTGCTCTGCGCCCGCTGCGGCGCGGTACTCCGCCGCCACCGGCCCGATTCCATCGACCGGACGCTGGCCCTGGTGGTCGCGGCGCTGCTGCTCTTCGCCCTGGCCAACGCCTTTCCCTT
>JAGODN010000341.1 GCA_017998195.1 Desulfobulbus sp.
TCGCGGCCGGTCCGCCTCGGTCCCGCTGTCCGCCTGCGGTTCCAACGCGGTGTAGGCCGTGCGCTGGTCCTCGCGGGACAGGTCGCGGTGTTCCTCGAGACAGGCGAGGATGGTGGCGACGGTGGCATCCCGGGTCACGATCGTGGGCGCGACCGGCGGGGCCGGCTTGTTGGCAGCACAGCCGGCAATACCGGCGCAGACAAAAATCCCCACAACCAGCCAGCGCAGCTTCATGGCGCCTCCTCCGCCGCCCGCGGCAGCGTCAGGGAAAAGCGGGCGCCGTGGCTGCTCGGCAGCAGGCGGATGGTGCCGCCGCTGTTCTCCACGTACTCCCGGCTTATTGCAAGCCCCAGGCCAGATCCCTTGACCGGGGACTGGCCCTGCTGTTTTCCCTGGAAAAAGGGCTGGAAAATCTGCCCCCGATCCTCTTCGCTGATGCCCGGGCCGTTGTCCTCGATGAGCACGTTGACCCTGTTCGCCTTGATTTTCATCATCACTCCTATCGTCCCGCCCTCGGGCGTGAACTTGACCGCGTTGCCCAGCAGGTTGTCCAGGGCGACACGCAGCTGGGTGCGGTCGCCGCTCACCGTGACCGGCTCGAGCTGCAGGCTCAGCTGGATGGCGCGGGCGAGCAGGGCGTTGCGGTGATCACCGGCCACCTCCTCGATGAGCTCGTCCAGGCGGATATCCTGCAGAACCGGCGGCGCCTCGCGCGCCTGGGCCATGTTGAAATCGAGGATGTTCTGGATGAGCTTGTGCAGTTTGCGGCAGTTGCTGTCCAGGATGCCGACCACCTCGGCCTGGCTGCGGCTGAGCGGCCCCACCAGGCCGTCCTTGAGCAGGCCGGCCCCCTCCTTGATCGAGGCGAGCGGGGTTTTCAGCTCGTGGGAGATGTGCGCCAGCATGCGGACCTTCTCCCGGTCAAGGGTGCGCAGTCGGTGGCGCAGCCATTCGAGCCGGCCGCCGATGGTCTCCAGGTCGCGGGTGCCGCCGACCACGACCGGGGTGACGAAATCGCCCTCGCCCAGCCGCTCGATGGCCCGGTCGAGCTGGCGCACCGGCTTGAGGATCAGGCCGATGAACACCACCACGAGCAGCACGCTGAAGGTGATCAGCCCGGACACCTGCCAGACCAGGGCCTCCTTGCTCTCCTGCACCGCCGCCTCCAGGGCGGCAACCTCCCGGCCCATGAGGTCGTTGCCGAGCCGTTCCAGGCGGGTGACCAGCTCGCTGATGCCGCTGTACAGGCCCAGCACCCGCACCTGCTCGCTCTCCCGGGTCTCCGGGTCGCCCAGCGGCCGGTTGAGCACCGCCACCAGGTGGTTTTCCCTGGCCCGCAGATCGTCCACCAGGCGGACCAGGTCTTCCTGGCCACCCTCCGGCGCCAGCGACTGCAGGGCGGTGGCGATCTCCGCGGAGAGGGTGTTCACATCCGCGAGGTGGACCGGTTCGCCGAGCACCCCGTAGAGCCGGGCGGCCCGCTCCTGGCTGCGCAGCAGGTCGGCCACCGTCCGGCTGCCCTCGATGCGGCTCACCGACCGGTACACCGCCGCCGCGCTCTGGCGCAAGAGCCCCTCCAGGTTCTGGATGGAGCTGAACAGGGCGATCACCAGGGGCAGGCTGACGAACACGAAGCCGGTGAGCAGCAGCGACAGAAACGATCGTGGCCGGTACAGGCGGTCCATGGTCCCTCACTCGCTCAGCACGACATGGTCGAGAACGATCGTCAGCGGCCTGGGCTGCTGGACGACAAACAGGCCGAACCCCTCGATCCGCCCCAGGTCCATGCTCCGCCCCCTGGGCGCGGTCCGCACCCGGTCCAGGTCCACGACCAGGTCGTTCCAGCCCTGCTGCAGCCGGAACTGCTGGTTGAAGCGGTCATGGAACTCGTTGCGGTGCTCCCGGTGGCGGGCGTCATGAATGCGGCAGTTGAGTTCGAGCGGTTCCTCGCGCGGGTTGTAGACGCTGAAGCGAAGCCAGCGGTAGCCCCGCCAGTCACCGGGAAAATGGAACAGGGAAACGCCGGAGTAGCGGGCGGTGGTGAGCTGCACCCGCGCCGCCCGCTCACCGTGACGGACGATCCCGCTCTGGGTGCGCAACTGGCTCGGGTGGACCCAGCGCCAGGTCTCGAACGGTGTTTCGAAATCGGCCAGGACCGGGAACTGGCGCGCAGCCAGCGTTTCGTCGATGAGCGCCCGGGAGAGCGGCCACAGGGCCAGCACGAGCAGCCCGGCCACCCCGAGGCGCAAGGGCCGGGTCCACCGCCAGCCCGATGGAGCGAACAGGGCGAAGGCGAGCAGGCAGCCCAGCTGGTTGCGGACCAGGTCGGCCACATCCGGGGTGCGCCCGCCGCTCTGCATCTGCAGCAGTTCCACCACCAGGCCGACCGCAAAAACCAGGGCGAACACCAGGGCAAAGGTACGGCCGGTGCCGACGACGGTCGTCCGCCGTTTGCACAGGCCAAGGAGCAGCGTGCCGAGCAGGGCGAAAAACAGGATGTGGCCCAGGTCCCAGGCGCCCTGGAAGGAGCGGCCCGACTGGTAGCCGGGACCGCCGAGAAAGAAAAAGGGCAGGCCGGTGAGCAGAAGGCTGCCGAGGATGATGAAGGAACCCTTTTTGGGTGCCATGTGCCAGCCTGCGCGCCCCGTCGCCCCCGGGTTCAGCCCCAGTGGATGAAGCGTACAAAAAAAGGTGTTCCGAGAGCTGTCCGGAAACCGTTGATGCACAATCGACGCGCAAAAGTACGGGAGCAGATCGAGTGATTAAACCGTTCTTTTTGAACTTGACAGGCGTCGTTTGATGTGTCTAGCATGATATTTGTAAACAGTTTTTCCCCCTTTTCTTCTTGTTGTGGAGGAACTATGAAAAAGTTTTGTTTTGCCCTGCTCATCGTCCTGTTCTCCATCACCATGGCCTTTGCCAAAGTGAACATCAACACGGCGACTGCCGACGAGTTGGCCGGGCTTACCGGCATCGGCAAGGTCAAGGCAGAGGCCATCGTCGCCTACCGCACTGCCAACGGCCAGTTCAAATCGGTGGAGGACCTCACCAAGGTCACCGGCATCGGCGACAAGACCCTGGAAAAACTCAAAGCCGACATCACCATCGACGGCAAGTAACGACCGCCCCTGTTCCCCCGCGGCTGTCGGTCTCGGTTTTTTCGAGGCTGGCAGCCGTTTTTTTTTGTCCGCCGGGCGACTCGCCCGCCACCCGCCCTG
>JAGODN010000342.1 GCA_017998195.1 Desulfobulbus sp.
CACCGCGGCCAGCCATTCCTGCAGGGAGCGCACCGTGCTCTCCCCGGCCTGGCGGGCGGCGATGCCCTCGGCCGCGGCAGCGGCGGCGCGCACCGTGGTCAGGTAGGCCACCTTGTGGCGGATGGCGGCCTTGCGGATGTAGGAGTCGTCGTAGGCGCTCAGTTTGCCCGAGGGGGTGTTGATGATCAGCTGGATCTCGCCGTTCTTGACCGCGTCGACGATGTTCGGCCGGCCCTCGTGCACCTTGAGGATGGTCGCGGCCTCGATGCCGTTGTCCTGGAGGAAGGCGGCGGTGCCGTCCGTGGCCACGATGCGGAAGCCCTCGGTGGCCAGCCGTCGGGCCGCCTCGAGCAGCTGTTCGGTGCGGTCGCGCGCCGCCACGGTGATGAGCACCGTGCCGGTGAGCGGCAGGGTGGCGCCGGCGCCGTCCTGGGCCTTGAAGTAGGCCATGCCGTAGGAGTGGTCCAGGCCGAGCACCTCGCCGGTGGAGCGCATCTCCGGGCCGAGCACCGGGTCCACCTCGGGGAACATGTTGAACGGGAACACCGCCTCCTTGACGCCCACGTGGCGGATGGCCTTTTCCGAGAAGTCGAAGTCGGCCAGCCGCTTGCCGAGCATGATCTCGGTGGCGATGCGGGCCATGGGGATGCCGCACACCTTGGACACCAGCGGCACGGTGCGCGAGGCGCGCGGGTTGGCCTCGAGCACGTAGACCCGGTCATCGCAGATGGCGTACTGGATGTTCATCAGCCCGACCACGCCCATCTCGCGGGCGATGGTGCGGGTGTAGGCGCGGATGGTCGCCAGGTGGCGCTCCGGGATGCCCACCGGCGGGATGACGCAGGCCGAGTCACCCGAGTGGATGCCCGCCTGTTCGATGTGCTCCATCACCGCCGGCACGAAGGCGTCCTCGCCGTCGGCGATGGCGTCGGCCTCGGCCTCGATGGCGTTCTCCAGGTAGCGGTCGATGAGGATCGGCCGGTCCGGGGTCACGTCCACGGCCGCGGCCATGTAGTCGCGCAGCATGGCCTCGTCGTAGACGATCTCCATGCCCCGGCCGCCGAGCACGTACGAGGGCCGCACCATGAGCGGGTAGCCGATGCGTCCGGCGATGTCGATGGCCCCGGCCTCGTCCGTGGCCATGCCGCCGGCGGCCATGGGGATACCGAGCTTCTCCATCATGGCGTTGAACAGGTCGCGGTCCTCGGCCAGGTCGATCACCGCCGGCGAGGTGCCGAGGATGCGCACCCCGGCCTCCTCCAGCTGGCGGGCGATGTTCAACGGCGTCTGCCCGCCGAACTGGCAGATCACGCCCCTGGGCTGCTCCTTCTCGTAGATCTGCAGCACGTCCTCCACGGTGAGCGGCTCGAAGTAGAGCTTGTCCGAGGTGTCGTAGTCGGTGGACACGGTCTCCGGGTTGCAGTTGACCATCACCGTCTCGCAGCCCAGGTCGCGCAGGGCGAAGGCCGCGTGCACGCAGCAGTAGTCGAACTCGATGCCCTGGCCGATGCGGTTGGGGCCGCCGCCGAGGATCATCACCTTGTTCGGGTTGGTCGAGACCGGCACCGTGTCCGCGGCGTTGTAGCTCGAATAGTAGTAGGCCGCGTCCTCCACGCCGCTCACCGGCACCGCGTGCCAGCCCTCGACGATGCCCGCCCTGGTGCGCTGCGCGCGGATGGCGCGCTCGCTGGCGCCGAGCAGTTTCGCCAGGTAGGCGTCGGCAAAGCCCTCCTGCTTGGCCCGGCGGAGCAGCTCCACCGGCAGTTCGCCGCCGCGGTGGGCGAGGATCTCCTCCTCGCGCGCCACCAGCTCCTGCATCTGCTCGAGGAACCAGCGGTGGATCGAGGTCCGCCGGTGCAGCTCCTCCACACTCGCGCCCTGGCGCAGGGCCTCGTAGAGCACGAACTGGCGTTCGCTGGTGGGCACGGCCAGTTTGGCCATCAGTTCCTGCAAAGAAAGCTCGTGCAGGTTCTTGTAGAAGCCGAGGCCCATGCAGCCGGTCTCCAGGCCGCGGATGGCCTTCTGCAGGGCCTCCTTGTAGGTTTTGCCCAGACTCATGACCTCGCCCACGGCGCGCATCTGGGTGCCGAGCTTGTCCTCCACCCCGCGGAACTTCTCAAAGGCCCAGCGGGCGAACTTGACCACCACGTAGTCGCCCGAGGGGGTGTAGCGGTCCAGGGTGCCGTCGCGCCAGTAGGCCATGTCTTTCAGGGTCAGGCCGCCGGCCAGCCGGGCGGAGACGAGGGCGATGGGGAAGCCGGTGGCCTTGGAGGCGAGCGCCGAACTGCGCGAGGTGCGCGGGTTGATCTCGATCACCACCACCCGGTCGGTCTTGGGGTCGTGGCCGAACTGAACGTTGGTGCCGCCGATCACGCCGATGGACTCGACGATGGCGTAGGCGGCCCGCTGCAGCCGCTCCTGCAGCTCCACCGGCACGGTGAGCATGGGCGCGGTGCAGAACGAGTCGCCGGTGTGCACGCCCATGGGGTCCACGTTCTCGATGAAGCAGACGGTTATCAGCTTGTTGTCCGCGTCGCGCACCACCTCGAGTTCCAGTTCCTCCCAGCCGATGACGCACTCCTCCACGAGGATCTGGCCGATGCGGCTGGCGGCGATGCCGCGGGCGGCGATAATGCGCAGCTCCTCCAGGTTGTAGACCATGCCGCCGCCGGTGCCGCCCATGGTGTAGGCCGGGCGGATGACCACCGGATAGCCGAGTTCGGCGGCGATGCGCTCGGCGTCCTCCACCGAGTACACGGCGGTGCTGCGCGGCATCTCGATGCCGAGCCGGTCCATCTCCTTCTTGAACTCGATCCGGTCTTCGCCGCGCTCGATGGCGTCCAGGTTGACGCCGATCACCTGCACCCCGTACTTCTCGAGGATGCCCTGCCGGGCCAGGTCGGAGCTGAGGTTCAGCGCCGACTGGCCGCCCAGGTTGGGCAGCAGGGCGTCGGGCCGCTCGCGGGCGATGACCTTCTCGAGCGTGTCCACGTTGAGCGGCTCGATGTAGGTGACGTCGGCCATCTCCGGGTCGGTCATGATCGTGGCCGGATTGGAGTTGACGAGCACGATGCGGTAACCGAGTTCGCGCAGGGCCTTGCAGGCCTGGGTGCCGGAGTAGTCGAATTCGCAGGCCTGACCGATGATGATCGGACCGGAGCCGATGATCAGGACCGTGCGGATGTCGTCGCGTTTGGGCATGGGTGTTCTCC
>JAGODN010000343.1 GCA_017998195.1 Desulfobulbus sp.
GCGGTGAGGTGCCCGGCCCAGTCCAGGGCCTGGCGGAAGAGCTGCTCCTCCTCCGGGCTGTGTACCCGGCGGGAGAGAATGAGCGGCGTGCGCGCCTCGTCGATGAGCACGCTGTCCGCCTCGTCGACAATGGCAAAGCACAGGCCGCGCAGGAACAGGCGGACCGTGCGGTCGCCCGAGTGCAGCGGCTCGAGCTGCAGCCGCAGCCGGCCCTGGTCGTTGCCGAGCACCAGCCGGTCGCGCAGGTAGTCGAAGGCGAGCTGCTTGTTGGTGCAGTAAACCACGTCCGCGCGGTAGCCCTGTCGCCGGGTCTCCGGGTCCTGGTCGGCGGTGACCGTGGCCACGGACAGCCCCAGTCCCCGGTAGAGCGGGCCGGTCGTTTCGGCGTCGCGCCGCACCAGGTAGTCGTTGACCGTGATCACGTGCACCGGCAGGCCGGCCAGGGCGGCGGCTCCGGCGGCCAGGGTGGCGGTGAGGGTCTTGCCCTCGCCGGTGGCCATCTCGGCCAAGCGGCCGTGGGCCAGTACCCAGCCGCCGCTCAGCTGGGTGTCGTAGGGGCGCAGGCCCAGGGTGCGGCCGGCAATCTCGCTGACCAGGGCAAAGGCGCGGATGAGCAGGTCGTCGGTGAGGCCGCGCCGGTGCAGGTCCAGGCGCAAGAGGCGGGTCTGTTCGGCGAGGGCTTGGTCATTGAGGGGGGCGAGCCCACGGCCGCATTGGTGAATGGCGCCAAGCGGGCAGCGGCCGGCCCGGCCGGGAACCACGGCCCGGACCAGGCCGGCGAGGGCGTGCAGGGAGGTGTGCAGCCAGTCCTCCGGGTCGGGCGGCCGCTCCGGGTAGGCGCCGCCGGTCAGCCCCGGCCTGATCGGCACGGGGTGCGGCCGGGACGTGGGGTCAGGCATGGAAGCGGCGCAGGAACAGCTGGTGCAGAGCGCGGAACCACTGGCGGCCGAGCGGCTCGTAGCCGTGGTCGAAGAGCACGTGCACCCGCTCGCCGATGCGCACCCGCTCGCCGGCCAGCTCCAGGCCGATCTCCACCTGGAACAGGCGGCTCAGGGCGCGTCGTCCCTCCGGGTCGGCCGGGTCCACGACGATGCGGCCGCCGCCGGTGGTGCCGAGCACCGCGCTGGGCAGGGTGTCCACCGCGGCCGGGGTCTCGCGGGCGACGGCCGCAATGTGGACCGTGGCCGGCGAGCCGGCCAGGCGCAGCTCGACCTGCCGGGTCCGTTCGCGCACCAGGGCGATGTCCGCCTGGCTGACCACGGCCCTGACCAGCGACGGCGCGGTGGAGCGGACATAGCCGAGCAACTCCCCCTGGCGGACGAAGCGGCCGGGCAGGCGCTCCGCCGCGGGCAGGATGAGCACGCCGCTGTTCGGGCTGCGCACGCTCAACTCGGCCTGGCGCTCCTCGGCCCGGGCCAGTTCGGCCTCGGCCGCGCTGATCTCGCGGGCGAGGATTTCGCGTTCGTTGCGGGCCTGCAGAGGCTGGGCCTGGTGGCGGGCCCGGGCCTCCTCCAGGTTGGCGGCCAGCACCCGCACCTCGGCCTCCAGGTAGGGATCCTCGCAGGCGAGCAGCACCTTGCCCCGCTGCACCCTATCCCCGTCCTCGGCGAGCAGGTCGCGCACGAAGCAGTCGGCGCCGGCGCGGACCATGGACTGCTCGGCCAGGCTGACCACGCCCTCGGTGCGGGTGCGCAGCGGTGCGGGCAGGACGAACAGCAGCAGCGCGATTAGGACCGCGGCCGCAGTCGAGCAGGTGAGGAAGCGGCCCTGTCGGTCCGCCTCGCGCAAGAGGGACCAAAGCCGCCAGACCTGCCGCCCGGCCGGCAGCACAACCAGCTGCACCAGTCCCCACAGGGCGATGACCAGGCCCAGGGTGAAGAATCGGCCGCTGACGAACAGGGCGACCATGGCCAGGGTGAACATCCGCCAGCAGAAGCTGGCCACGCCGTAGAGCACGAACCAGCGCCGCTCGCCCGGCGCGCTCGCCGGCGACATGGCTTGGTCCAGGCCGAACAGGAAGCGCTGCAGCAGGTAGCCGAGATAGCTGGTGGAGCGGTGCGCCAGGTTGGGAATCTCCAGCCAGTCGGCCAGGACGTAGTAGCCGTCGTAGCGCAGCAGCGGGTTGCCGTTGAACAGCAGGGTGGAAACCCCGCCGACCAGCAGCACGTTGAAGGCGATGGCGCTCACCCAGCCGGGCCCGACCGCGAGCCACACGAACAGGGCGAGCGAGGCGACGAACAGCTCGGCCGCGATCCCGGCCGCGGCCACGGCCATGCGCCGGCGCTTGTCCGGAAAGGCGGCCGAGGACGAGGCGACCACGTAGGGGATGGGGATGAAGGCGAGCAGCATCACCCCCATCTCGTGCACCTCGCCGCCATGGAGGCGGGTGACGAAACCGTGGGCCAGTTCGTGCAGCAGCTTGACCAGCGGATAGACCAGCCAGAGCGCGACCAGGTTCTCGGGCCGGAGCACCCGGTCGGCCAGGTTGCGGGTCAGCTCCGGCCAGTGGAGCAGGGCGAGCAGGGCAGCCGTGGCCACCACCGCGAGCCACAGGAGCATCCCGGCCCGGCCGGCCAGGGGCCGCACCAGCGGCAGCCAGCGGACCAGGAACCGATCCGGGTCGACCAGGGGAAAACGCAGGGCGAACGGGTTTTTCAGGCCGGTCAGCCAGCGGCCGCGCCGCCGGGTACGGCGGTGGCTCATCTCCGCCTGGTCCACCGGGATGCCGCTCTGGAGCACGTCCACGTTGTGCAGCCGGCCGAGCAGGCCGATCACCTCGTCCTGAGAGGGCGCCTCGTCGCCGAGCGACTCCACGGCCATGTCCCAGATCTCCTGGATCGTCTTGCGGCCGTTCATCAGGCCGATGAGGAAATGGGCGTTTCTGCTGAAGCGGTGCTGCCGGCCGGCGGACGGGTCGTCGAGCACGTACCAGGTCTGGCCCCGGTACAGGTGCCGGGTGATCTGCACGTGGCTGCGCAAACAGGGCCTGAGGTCGGCCACCCGGTACCAGTGGGAGCTGAAGAGCGACATGGGCGTGGGTTCCGGCAGGGGGGCGCGGCGCGGTCAGGGCCGGACCGACCAGAGGGCCAGGCGCAGCCAGTCGGTGAGCCGGTGGCCCCAGATCCAGGCCAGCCGGCGGCGGTCGATGTCGATCTTGGCCACCCCTTCCATGCCCGGCCGGAACAGGTCCGAGGTCCTGTCC
>JAGODN010000036.1 GCA_017998195.1 Desulfobulbus sp.
GTTGCTTGCGACCTCCGGGCAGAGAAGGCGCCGCAACTATGCGTTACACAACCACCGATGGACCCAAGAAACCCCTCAATGCCATTCAGGAGGGCTCGCTTGGGGACAAAATGGGAATTGCTGAAATCAAACAGAAACGGGAACTCGTCATCCTGCTGTCGCCTAAGGTCATTTAATCGAAACCCCCTTGATGCCATTCAGAACGAACAGGAGAAAAGGTATGAAGTTTAGCCGCCATCTGCTCATCGGCGTATTGGCCCTAGTTCTCGGCGGTTGCGGAACGACCGTGCAGGAGTCGCTGAAAGTCGCACCGACCGTGAAAAGCACCGTCGGCGCAGACCGGACGGTGGTCATCCTGCCGTTCGCCGATTATTCCTACGCCGACAACCTCGAATCAGCGTACCGGCGCAACCTCTTCATCAATGAGAACCTGACGGACCAACTGAGCAAATACTCGTTCCACATGCCGGTCGAGGAGGATGTCTTTCTCTACCTGGTCGATCAGAACATCATCAACGTGGTCGCCTATGACAGCAGAAAGGCGAGCACGCTGGAGCAGGAGATGAACAATGACTGGTCGGATGCCATGAAGGGCCACCTGCAGCATTACATCGACCTGACCAAGCGGACCGCCAACAGCGGTGAACTCAGCGAGAGCCCGGGCACCCACGGCCTGACCCAGCAGGAAATCATCAAGATCGGCCGTCATTTCGCCGCCGACTACATCGTTCGCGGCCGCATCATCCAGTACAAGGACCGGATCGATCCCTCCTGGGCGCCGTGGAAAAAAGGCGTGATCGGTTTTGTCACCGGCGTGACCAACAAGGTCGCCTTCGGCCAGGCCAATGCCGACAAGTATGACGAGTGGGGCAGCATGCTGGCCGGCGGCACCTACGGCGCCCTGTACGGTGACTGGGATCCGAAATGGCCGTACAGCGGCGCGTCGGACCAGTCCATCCTCGGCGTGTCCGGCGGGACCATGGGCAACACCATCGTCTGGGGCGGCATCGGCGCTGGGCTGGGCAACATGGCCCACAATTCCGGGAACATCCCCCAGGCCGTGGTCCAGTTGCGCATCTGGGTGCAGGACGCCTACACCGGCAACGTGGTGTGGACCAACCGGGTGGACGTCAAGGTCTCGCCGCAGTCGGTGCTGGCGGACTACCAGTACGACGCCCTTTTCGAAGGCGCCACCGAGAAGGCCGTGTCCACCCTGATCGACGATTTCGCCCGCAAAATCCTCTGAGCCAAAGGGCCCCCTGAGCACCGCCGGATCAAGGGCGGTTCTCCCCGGTGCCAACAACAAACGCCGCCGCCCCGGAAGCATCCGGGTGCGGCGGCGTTGTGCATTGACCGGTTGAACCGCCGGCGGCGGTCTCAGCCGGTCAGTCCCTTCCGCTCGAGGAACTGGAAGTATTCGGCCGGCGTCGGCAACCTCCCTTGCAGGGCGGCCAGGGCCGTCAGTTCGGTCGAACCCAGGTAGACCCGGGCGCCGTCGCCAAGGCGGTTGTCGAAGTTGCGGGTCGAAGTGGACATGACCGTGGCTCCCGGCCGGACCCGGGCCTGGTTGCCCATGCACAGGCTGCAGCCGGGGATCTCGACCCGGCCGCCCACCTGGGCGAACACACTCAGCCCGCCCTCGCGCTGGATCGCGTCGCGGTCCATGCGGGTGGCCGGGGCGAGCCACAGCCGGCTGACCGCGTAGGGCTCGCCGCGCAGCAGGCGGGCCGCGTTGCGCAGATGGCTGAGATGGGTCATGCACGAACCGATGAAGGCCTCGTCGATGACCGCGCCGGCCACCTCGCCCAGCGGTCGGACATCGTCCGGGTCGTTCGGGCAGGCCAGGAGCGGTTCGCGGATATCGGCCAGGTCGATCTCGAGTACGGCCTTGTACTGCGCCCCTTGGTCGCGCCGCAGGAGGTGCGGGTCGGCCAGCCAGTCCTCCATGGCCCCGACCCGCCGCTCCAGGGCGGACCGGTCAGCATAGCCGTCACTGATCAGCTGCCTGAGCAGGGCGACATTGGCCTCCACATTGGCGACCACGGCGGGCAGCGACAACTGCAGCGCGCAGGCGGCAGCGCTCCGCTCGGCCGAGGCGTCGCTCAACTCGAAGGCCTCCTCCACGCTCAGATCCTCCACCCCCTCGATCTCCAGCACCGTGCCGGCGAACACGTTCTTCTTGCCCTTTTTGGCCACGGTCAAAAGCCCAGCGCGGATGGCGAACCAGGGAATGGCGTTGACCATGTCGCGGACCGTGATGCCGGGCCGCCGTTTGCCCGAAAAACGCACCAGCACGGATTCAGGCATCTCCAGCGGCATGAAACCGAGCGCGCCGGCAAAGGCCACCAGGCCGGAACCGGCCGGGAAGGAGATGCCGAGCGGGAAGCGGGTGTGCGAATCACCGCCCGTGCCCACCGTGTCGGGCAGCAGCATGCGGTTCGCCCAGGAATGAACCACCCCGTCGCCCGGCTTGAGGGCCACGCCGCCGCAGCTGATGGTGGTCTCGGTCATGGTCTGCCAGCGGCCCAGGTCCGAGGCCTTGGGATAGGCCGCGGTGTGGCAGAAGGACTGCATGAACAGGTCGGCCTTGAAGCGCAGGCAGGCGAGTTCGGCGATTTCCTGCATGGTCATGGGGCCGGTGGTGTCCTGCGAGGCCACGGTGGTCATCCGCGGTTCGCAGACCATGCCGGGCAGAACGCCCTCCAAGCCGCAGGCGCGGCCGATCATTTTCTGGGCCAGGGTGTAGGCTTGCCCGGGTGCGGGCTCCGGGTTGGTGATCTCGCGGAACAGGGCCGGTTCCGGACGGTCCAGGGCCCTGCAGGCGGCCCTGGTCAGGTTGCGGCCGATGATCAGGTTGAGCCGACCGCCGGCCCGGTATTCGTCGAGCAGGGTGATTGGCGGCCGTTCCACCGGGATCGGCTCGCCACCCGGGCCGGTGAGCGTCCAGTTCTGCAGATCGAGGGTCAACTCGTCGCCGGTGGTGAACCGGCTGACGTCGCACTGCACCGGCAGGACGCCGGCGTCGCGGGCGGTGGCGTAGAAGATGGGGGCGATGATGCCGCCGAGGACGATGCCGCCGCTCCGCTTGTTGGGCACATGCGGGATGTCCGCACCGATCAGCCAACTCAGCGAATTGACGGCCGACTTGCGCGAGGAGCCGGTGCCGACCACGTCGCCGGCAAAGGCCACGGTCTTCCCCTCCCGGCGGAAGGCGGCGATGCTCGCCAACCCGTCCGGAAACCTGCTCCGGCCGAAAAAGGTGGCGTGCAGGGGGATGTCCGCCCGCGACTGGGCCTGGTTGCCGGGCGAGAAATCGTCGGTGTTGATCTCGCCGTCCACCTTGTACACGGTGCAGACGATCCGCTCCGGCACCTCGGGCGCGGCGGTGAACCATTCCGCCGCGGCCCAGGATTCGAGCACGCTCCTGGCCGCCGGGTTGTGTTCGGCCAGGCTGGCCACCTCGTCGAAGGCCTCGTAGATCTTGGTCAGGTGCCGCAACCCGTTGGCAGCCGCCGGCGCCAACTGCTCGTTGCCCAAGAGCCTGATGAGGGCGGCGACGTTGTAGCCGCCGCCCATGTGGGCGAGCATGGCAATGGCCGCCTCGGGCGTGAAACCCGGCACCCGCACCGCGCCGACCGCCACCTGTTCGAGCCAGGCGGCCTTGACCTCGGCGGCCCGGCTCACCCCGGGCTCCACCCGTTCGGCGAGCAGGTCGAGCAGGGTGTCCTGTTCGGGATGTCCCCCGGTCAGCAGCCGAGTGAGTTCCCTGGTCTGGTCGGCGCCCAGCGGCAGCGGCGGTACGCCGGCGGCCGCGCGCCGGGCGGCCTCTTCCCTGTACTGTGCAAGCATACGTTCATTCCTGGATAGACGTTCCTGTTGAAACAGCGAGGTGTGGGACCGTTGACCGGTCTCCCTACCATGATTTGGTCAGGGTGAGGACCACCTGTTCGCCTTCGGAGGTGTTGGCCGCGCCAAACTCGTGCAGGAAACGCAGGTTGGCCTGCACCAGGCAGGGCAGCCAGAGGGCGTTCACCTCTGCGCCGATGGCGTAGGCCTCCTTGCGTTCGTCGGCGATGGTCGAGTCCATCGGCCCGTTGTCGCTGTCGTCCTCGATCTGCCAATAAGCGGCTCCGGCCAGACCGGGGCGCAGCATGAGCCGCTCGCCCACGCGGAACTCCTTGCCGATGCCGTATTCCACCACCAGTTCCGACCCTGGGGTCACGTCGGTCTCGTCCTGCTCGGTGTGGACCAGGGTCCGGGTCAGGGCGCTGATCGACCAGGTCCGCGCTGCATCGAGATAATAGGTCGCGCCCAGGGTCAGCATCCCCGACCAGTACCCGAGCCCGGCCGAGGCGGGTTCACCGCTGTCGTAGGAGCCGGTCGGGGCGATCACGGCCAGGCCGAAGGTCGCATCCCAGCGGGACTCGTGCCAGGCGAGCACGAACGGTTCGAAGACAATGTCGCCCACGGTCAGTGACTGGCTGTCGGACAGGCCGAGGGCGCCGATGGTCAGATCCTTGTCGACCAGCGGGACAAGGATGTCGTAGAGCAGATCCGCGCCGAGGATCTTGACCTTGGTCACGTGGATGAGCCGCTGCACCGAGGCGAACAGGTCCAGGTCGAAGTCCACGGGCAAGGCGTCGCCGTGGTCGTCGGTCAGGGTGGTGGGATTGTACCAGGTGTTGTACATGCGGTAATGCACCCCCTGGGGCGGCGCCGTGGCCGCGAGCACGCCCTCCGCGCCGAAGGGATAGTGCGAGCCGAGGGTGGCGGCCTGCCCGGTCGCGGCGGCCGTCAAAAGGCCGAAGGCCAGCCAGCAACCGGCCGCCCTTCCTGTGTGTCGTTCACCTGTGTTCATGCTGTCTGCTCCTGTGCGGTGGTGGGGGCTGGTGCAAGGGATGGCGAGCGGGCCGACCGGTGTGCGCCGCCGGACCGGCCAGCGCGCGGGCCGACGTTCCCGGCCCGGCCGGCACCGTTCCCGGGCTGCGGATAATTGCCCTTTTTCTATTCAATTTTCGGGCCGGTGGCAAGAACCAATCAGGCCGGGAGACCACCTCCGGGAGCCCCTTGGGGGTACATCAGCAGACCGCCCCCCTGCCGGCGGTCCCGCCCGGTCCGGCCGGAAGGCGTGCAGGGCAACTCCGGCGTGCTCCGCTCTTTTTTCGCCACACAGAGAAAAAAACACTTTACGAAATTAGAGCTACAGGGTAAGAGGATCATCTTTTTCTTGGCCAACGCTGTTGCCAGCGTCGACTCCCGGAGAGTATCGACCGGCGGCCGGGTGCGATGAAAGGGTGCAAGCAACCGCCACTCCCTTGGCCAGCACTGCCAGCGCAATGAGCACGGAGTTGCAGAACCTGCTGTAACTCCTTTTTTTATTGAATTTTTTCCTTCCCAGACAAGCGGCCTGCAAGCGGCAACCGAGGAACGCGTGATGAAAAAAGACCTGAACAAAGTACGGAACATCGGCATCAGCGCCCACATCGATTCGGGCAAAACCACGCTGACGGAACGCATCCTGTTCTTCACCCAGCGGATTCACGCCATCCACGAGGTGCGCGGCAAGGACGGTGTCGGCGCGACCATGGACCACATGGAACTGGAGCGGGAGCGCGGCATCACCATCCAGTCGGCCGCCACCTACTGTTCCTGGAAGGATTACGACATCAACATCATCGACACCCCCGGGCACGTCGACTTCACCATCGAGGTGGAGCGGGCCCTGCGGGTGCTCGACGGCGCGGTGCTCATCCTCTGCTCGGTCGGCGGGGTCCAGTCGCAGTCCATAACCGTCAACCGGCAGATGACCCGCTACAAGGTGCCCCGGATCGCCTTCATCAACAAGTGCGACCGCACCGGCGCCAACCCGGAACGCGTCACCCAGCAGCTGCGCGACAAGCTGGACCTGAACGCGGTCATGATCCAGATGCCCATCGGCCTGGAAAGCGACCTGCAGGGCATGATCGACCTGATCGCCATGAAGGCCGTCTACTTCGACGGCGAGCAGGGCGACAACATCCGCATCGAGGAGATCCCCGCCGGCCTGCGCGACGAGGCCGAGGCCAAGCGCGAGGAACTGCTCGACGCGGTGTCCATGTTCTCCGACGAACTGATGGAGGCCATGCTCGAGGAAGGCGACATTCCCGAATCCATGATCCACGACGCCATCCGCCGGGGCACCCTGAGCCTGGAGCTGACCCCGGTGATGATCGGTTCGGCCTACAAGAACAAGGGCATCCAGCTGCTGCTCGACGCGGTCAACGCCTACCTGCCCTGCCCCACGGACATCGAGAACACCGCGCTCGATCTCGACCGGGACGAGGCCGAGGTGGTGGTCAGCAACAACCCGGCGGATCCGCTGGTGGCGCTGGCCTTCAAGCTGGAGGACGGCCGTTACGGCCAGCTGACCTACATCCGCACCTACCAGGGTGAGATCAAAAAGGGTGACACCATCATCAACAGCCGCACCGGCAAAAAGGCCAAGGTGGGCCGGCTGGTGCGCATGCACGCCGACGAAATGGAGGAGATCGAGGAGGCCGGTTCCGGCGACATCGTCGCTCTGTTCGGCATCGACTGCGCCTCGGGCGACACCTTCTGCAGCAGCGCCCTCAACTGGTCGATGAGTTCCATGCACGTGCCCGCGCCGGTCATCTCGCTGGCCATCAAGCCGGTGGACAACAAGGCGCAGATCAACATGTCCAAGGCGCTCAACCGGTTCACCAAGGAAGACCCCACCTTCAAGACCTACGTCGACCACGAGACGAGCGAAACCATCATCTCCGGCATGGGCGAGCTGCACCTCGAGGTGTACATAGAGCGGATGAAGCGCGAGTACAAGGCCGAGGTCGAGGTCGGTGCGCCCCAGGTCGCCTACCGCGAGACCATCACCCAGCGGGCCGAGTTCGACTATGTCCACAAGAAGCAGACCGGCGGTTCCGGCCAGTACGGACGCGTGGCCGGCTTCATCGAGCCGCTCGAGGAAGGCGAGTACGAATTTGTCGACCAGATCGTCGGCGGCGTCATCCCCAGGGAGTACATCCCGTCCTGCGACAAGGGCTTCCAGAAATCGCTGGAAAAGGGCATCCTCACCGGCTCGCCGATCACCGGCGTGCGCGTGACCATCAACGACGGCAGCTTCCACGCCGTCGACTCCTCGGACATCGCCTTCCAGGTGGCGGCCATCGGCGCCTTCAAGCAGGCCTATGCCAAGGCCTCGGCAGTGATCATGGAGCCGATCATGAAGGTGGCGGTGGAAGGTCCCTCCGAGTTCCAGGGCGGGGTCATGGGCAGCCTCAACCAGCGCCGCGGCGTGATTGTCGGTACCTTCGAGGAGGGCAACTACACCGTGGTCGAGGCGGAGATGCCGCTCTCCGAGATGTTCGGCTACTCGACCACCTTGCGCTCCCTCACCCAGGGCAAGGCTGAGTTCACCATGGAGTTCGCCACCTACAAACAGGTGCCGAAAAGCGTGGCCGAAGAATTGGTCAAGGCCTTCGAAGCCAAGAAAAAAGAGGCGTGAGCCGCCACCGGCCGCGCCCCACCCGAGACGATCAGAGCACACACCGCGAAGAGGTAACGACAATGGGATACGAACCACTGGTGCAGCAGAACCCGCTGCGCGTCCTGAACATGGGCAGGGAAAACAATCAGATGGGCCTGGTCATGGCCCGCGCCGGGCTGGGCAAGACCGCGCTCCTGGTGCAGATCGCGCTCGACGCCATCCTCCGCGGCAAGCGGGTGATCCACGTGAGCGTCGGTGAATCCATCGACAAGACGCGGAAATGGTATGACGACATTCTCCAGTCCATCCTCCAGGAGCACAGCGTCACCCAGCCGCACGAACTGATGGACATGGTCGCCCGGCACCGCATGATCATGACCTTCAAGGTCGCAGCCTTCAGCCGGTCGCGGCTCGAGGAGCGGCTCAACGACCTGATCCTGCAGGACATCTTCCGGCCGAACGTGCTCATCGTCGACGGCTTCGATTTCGACGGCACCAGTCGCGAGGCCCTGGAAGACATCAAGGATCTGATGGACAACATGAACATGCAGGCCTGGTTCTCGGCCATCTGCCACCGGGGTGACCAGCGTGTGTCCCCCGCCGGCGTGCCGGCGCCCTGCCATGAGATCGACGACCTGTTCGACATGATCATCCTGCTCAAGCCGGAAAAGGACGCCACCATCCAGCTCGACATCATCCGCAACTACGGCGAGGTGGTCGAGGGCGGCACAGGCCTGCGCCTCGACCCGACCACCATGATGGTCAAGGAACTCTAGTCCGCGCCAGTTCTCCGGGGCCGTCGGCATGCCGGCGGCCCCTTTTCTTTTTTCCGGATCTTCCGCATGCGGTTCCGACCCTGCATCGACCTGCACGACGGCCAGGTGAAACAGATCGTCGGCGCGACCCTCGGCGCCGACAACGCCGGCCTGCGGACCAACTTTTCCTCCACCCTGCCGCCCGCCCACTTCGCCACCCTGTACCGGCGGGACGGTCTCACCGGCGGCCATGTCATCATGCTCGGCCCGGGCAACGAGGCGGCCGCCTTGGACGCCCTCGCCGCCTGGCCCGGCGGCCTGCAGCTGGGCGGCGGCATCACCGACGAGAACGCGGCCCGATGGCTCGACCACGGCGCCTCCCATGTGATCGTCACCTCGCACGTCTTCCACAACGGCCAGCTCGACCGCGACCGCCTGCGCTCCCTCAACCGTTTGGTGGGCCGGGACCGGCTGGTCCTCGACCTGAGCTGCCGCTGGCGGGACGACGGCTACTACGTGGTCACCGACCGCTGGCAGCGGTTCACCAGCCTGCGCATCAGCCCGGCGCTGCTCGCCGACCTCGCCGCCTGGTGCGCCGAATTCCTGGTCCATGCGGTGGATGTCGAGGGCACCTGCACGGGCGTGGACGCCCGCCTGCTCGACCTGCTGGCGGAAAGCATCCCTGTGCCCACCACCTATGCCGGCGGGGTGGCCACCGCCGCCGACCTGGAACTGATCCGCGCCGCCGGCAGGGGTCGCATCGACGTGACCGTGGGCTCGGCCCTGGACATCTTCGGCGGCAGCGGCCTGCGCTACCGGGATCTCGTGCGCTGCTGTGATCCGACCTGACCCGCCCGCCGAACCGGCCGCCGCCGCCCTGAAGGAGCTGAAGCTGCTGGTGCCGGAGGATCTGCACCGCGCCTTCCAGCGCTGCCTGTGGATCCGCATCAACGAAACCGGCCAGAGCCAGCTGGACCTGATGCGCGAGGCGGTGCGCGACTTCCTGGTCAAGCACGGCTGCTGAAAGGGTTTGGCAGCGGACCGCGGCCGCTTGACCTCCTCCCGCCCTTCATATACTATGGCCCGATTGCGGCCAACGATTGTCCCGCGCCCAGCGGGTCCGGCAGGACTGAGCAGACACTCATGGACAGGCGTACGAGCAAGCTGGAGAAGATTCGCCTCTTTGTCGACAAGATGCCGAGCCTCTCGACCACGGTCAGCAAGGTCCTGGAGATCTGCAGCCGCCCGGACACGGTGCCCAACGATCTGAACAGGGTCATTTCCCTGGACCCGGTGCTGGCCGGCCAGGTGCTCAAGCTGATCAATTCGGCCTACTACTCGCTGATGAACAAGGTCACCTCGCTGACCAGGGCGATCATCATGCTCGGGCTGAACACGGTCAAGAACCTCGCCCTGTCCACCGCCATCATTCGCAGCGTCGGCCAGGCGAAGAAGTCCCAGGCCCTGCCCATCCGCGAATTCTGGGCCCACTCCATCGCCGTCGGCGTCATGGCCAAGCTGCTGGCCACCGCCCGCGACCTGCCCCTGGCGGAACGCGAGGAATATTTCGTCGCCGGCCTGCTGCACGACCTGGGCAAGATCCCCTTCGGCGACGAATATGCGCAGGTCCTCGCCCGGGTGCAGGCGACGCAGGTGCCGTTGGTGACGGTTGAACAGCAGCTGCTCGACCTGGACCACGAGGAAGTGGGCGCGATGATCGCCGCCAAGTGGAAACTCAACGCGGTCATCACCGATGCCATCTGCCACCATCACGCCCCGGAACTGGCCGCGCCCGGCCACCGGGACCTGGTGGCGACCGTGGCCCTGGCCGATTTCTACGTCTGCCTGTTCGACATCGGCGACGCCGGCAACCGCTATCCGGACCCCTCCCGGCTGGCCGGGCTGCTCGAGCAGTGCCGGCTGCACTGGGGCGATATCGTCGACCTCGCCGCCAGCGTGGAGGCGGAAATCAGGAAAGCGGAAATTTTTCTCCAGATCTGAAGAGGCGAGGCGCAGGCAGACCATGATCAGGGTGAAATTCTGGGGTGTGCGCGGCAGCATCCCCTGCCCCGGCCGGGAGACGATGCATTACGGCGGCAACACCGCCTGCATCGAACTGCGCTTTCCGGAAGTGGGCCGACACCTCATCATCGACGCCGGCTCCGGCATCCGCGAACTGGGCAGCTTCCTGGTGGCCAACGACCTGGCCGAAGGGCCGCTGCGCACGGAGATCTTCCTCACCCACACCCACTGGGACCACATCATGGGGTTCCCCTTCTTCCTGCCCCTGTACATCCCCGGCACCGTGATCCGGGTGTTCGGACCGGTCACCTACGAGGACGAACCGCTCGAGGCGGTGGTCGGGGGGCAGATGAAATACCGCTACTTCCCGGTCAACATGGGCGAGGTGGCCGGCCGGGTCGAGTACCGCCGCCTGAAAGAGGAGCCGTGCATCGATCTCGGCGACGGCATCACCCTGGCGACCTCCATCGTCAACCACCCGATCACCGCCCTCGGCTACCGGTTCACCTACCGGGGCGCTGTGTTCTGTACGGCCTACGACGCCGAACCCTTCCGCAACCTGTTCGTCACCGACCCCGACGACCCTGCCTACGACGAGTTCATGGCCGAGGAGGGTGCGGCTGCCGCCCGCGAACAGAACGAGACGCTGGAGCGGTTCTTCGCCGGCGCCGACCTGCTCGTCCACGACGCCCAGTACACCCGCGCCGAGTACGAGGCGGGCCGGGTCGGCTGGGGCCACACCGCCATCGAGGACGCCATCGCCGCGGCCCGACGCGCCGGGGTCCGCCGGCTGGCCCTCTTTCACCACGACCCGGAACGCACCGACGCCCAGCTCGACCGGATGACAGCGGCCTACTGCACCCCCGGCACCGCCGGCGCCATGGATCTGTTCTTTGCCCGCGAGGGCCAGGAGATCGTGCTCCGGGGCGATGTCGCCACCCCGGCCCAGGAACCTTTCGCCAACGGAGACCTTCGGCCATGAACCACCCGACCCTCGACTGTCTCGGCCTGCCCTGTCCCCAGCCGGTCCTGCGTACCAAGGAGGCGCTTGACCAGGGCGCGCGGACGGTGACCGTGCTGGTCGACAACGAGGCCTCGCAGCAGAAC
>JAGODN010000344.1 GCA_017998195.1 Desulfobulbus sp.
GATGAGCAGGCTGGTGGCGTACATGTCGGTGCGCCGCGACCCCACCGACATGTACGCCACCAGCCTGCCCATCCGGGTGGAACTGCAGCAGGGCAACACCGACCGGGCCGAGCAGCTGCTGCGCAAGCTGCAGGCGGCCCTGCCCGAGTACCCGCAGCTCTATTTCGACCTGGGCCAGGTCGAGGCCAACCGGGGGCACGAGGGCGCCAGCCTCTTCTATCTGGGCAAGTACAACCTCTACCGGGGGCGGGACAAGATCGCCCGCCAGTACCTCTCCCGCTCCTCCAAGGACACCAGCGTGCCCGAAAAGCTGCGCAACGAGGCCAAGGTGATCCTGGATAAACTCGAGGAATTCGACAAGGGGACGTGAGGCCATGCTCAAGCGATTTTCCGTGTCGCTCGATGAAAACCTGCTCAGCCGCTTCGACGGCTACCTGGACACCCGGGGCTACGCCAACCGCTCGGAGGCGATCCGCGACCTGATCCGCAAGGTGCTCATCGGGGAGGAATGGGAGCGGGACAGCGAGGTGGTGGGCGTGGTCACCCTGGTCTACAACCATCACCAGGCGCAGCTGCAGGAACGCATCACCGAACTGCAGCACGCCTTCCACCACCAGATCACCTCGACCACGCACGTGCACATGGACCACGACAACTGCCTGGAGGTGACCATCGTCAAGGGGCGGGCCTCGCAGGTCAAGGAACTGGCCGACCAGCTCATCGCCCTGCGCGGGGTCAAGGACGGCAGTCTCACCATGTCGAGCACCGGAGACCGCCTGGACTGAAACTCAGCGCTTGTTCTTGCGCCAGTTGGGGTGGGTGATGTTGAACTTGTTGATCTTGTAATTGAGCACCCGCGGGCTGATGCCCAGGCAGCGGGCCGCGTTCTTCTGCACCCACAGGTTTTCCTCCAGGGCCTTGAGGATCAACTCCCGTTCGTGGGTCTCCAGCGGTTCCGCGGTCTGGATGAGCGGCGCGGTCACCCGGCTGAGTTCCGGGATCTGCAGCGAGGTGGGGGTGATGACGGGGCTGTCCTCGAGGATCACCGCCCGCTCGATGGTGTTGGCCAGCTGGCGGATGTTGCCCGGCCAGTTGTAGCCCTGGATCATGGCCAGGGCCTCGGGCGAGAAGTCGTCGATGCGCTTGCGCATGGAGGCGCCGGCCTTGTGCAGCAGCTTGCGGGCGAGCGGCACCAGGCAGCGGGACCGCTCCTTCAGGGGCGGCAGGTGCACCTCGAGTACGTTGATGCGGTAGAACAGGTCCTCGCGGAACCGGCCGGCCGCGATCTGCTCGGGCAGGTTGCGGTTGGTGGCCGCGATCAGGCGCACGTCCACCTGGATGGTGCGGTTGCCGCCCACCCGCTCGAAGCATTTTTCCTCGAGCACGCGCAGCAGCTTGGCCTGGATCTCCAGGGGGATCTCGCCGATCTCGTCGAGGAAGATGGTGCCGTGGTTGGCCTGTTCGAAGCGGCCGATGCGCTGCTTGTCCGCGCCGGTGAAGGCGCCCTTTTCGTGGCCGAACAACTCGGACTCGAGCAGGGTCTCGGGGATGTTGGCGCAGTTGATCTTGACGAACGGGTGGTCGCGGCGCGGCGAGTTGAAGTGGATCGAGCCGGAGAGGAAGCTCTTGCCCGTGCCGGTGTCGCCGGTGAGCAGGATGGAGGCGTCGGTCAGGGCGAACTTGCGCAGGCTCTTGAGGATGGCCTTGAAGTTGTCGCTCTCGGCGATCACCTGGCTGAAGTTGTAGACGATGTCCTGCTGGCGGCGCAGGTAGGCGAGTTCGTTGACCATCTGCCGGTTCTCCATGGCCTTTTGCACTGCCAGCTGGAGGCGCGCCGGGCTCAGGGGATCGACGAGAAAGTCATGGGCGCCGGCGCGCAGGGCCTGGACAATGAGTTCGGCCCGTTCCATTTCGCTGGTCACGATCACCGGCGTGGCCGGGGTCTGTTCGTGGATTTTTTTCAGCAGTTTGAAGGAGCCGTTGTGCTCCTGCCGGACCCGCAGGAAGATCAGGTCGAACTGCTGGCGCACCATGGCCTGCTGCAGCGATTTGGGGTCGCCCTGGAAGGTGAGTTCGGCGGACTCCGCCAGTGCCAGCTCGATGTTCTCCCTGCTTTTCGGCTGCCATTCGTAGACCAGAACCCTCATTTTCGGTTCGTTCACGGGGCTGTCCTCGGCGCGATGATTTCGAATTCGTGATTTCGATATCTTTTTTGTAACCTTACGCCGCCCGCAGGGAAAAGCAACCGGAAATTTTGCCCGGCCGGGACTCGGGCGGACCAGAGGAAAGCGACTGTGACACAGAGCCTGACCGCCACCGATGCAACACCCGCGGACCGATCGATGATGGCCCGGGCGCTCGAACTGGCCCGGCGGGCGGCCGCGGCCGGCGAGGTGCCGGTGGGCGCGGTGGTGGCGGCGGCGGACGGCGCGATCCTGGCCGAGGCGGGCAACACCTGCGTGCGGGATTCGGACCCGTCCGGCCACGCCGAGATGGTGGCCGTGCGCCTGGCCGGCCGGCGGCTGGGCAACTACCGGCTGCCGGGCACGACCCTGTACGTGACCCTGGAACCCTGCGCCATGTGCGCGGCCCTCCTGGTCCACGCCCGCATCGACCGGCTGGTGTTCGGCGCCTTCGATCCCAAGGCCGGGGCGGTGGTCTCGCGCTACCGAATCGGCAGCGACGGCCTGCTCAACCACAGTTTCACGGTGACCGGCGGGGTGCTCGCCGAGGAATGCGGCCGGTTGCTGCGGGAGTTTTTTCAGAATCGCCGCCGGATTTCTGTTGTCAAAAATCTGACGACAGAGTAGAAAAGCCCCTCGCTGACCGGTTGAACCGGCCGGCGCCCGTGCCCACAACACGGAGAGGTGACCGAGTGGTTTAAGGTGCACGCCTGGAACGCGTGTGTACGCAAGTACCGTGAGTTCGAATCTCACCTTCTCCGCCATTTGCATAAATAAGCCCTTGATTTTCAAGGGCTTATTTTTTTGCCCTGCTCTCTGCCCCTCATCCGGTCCCTCATAAATATTCTGTTCGAGCCCTCTCTGTTGGAGTTTTTTTTGCGGTCCCTAGATGGAAAAAAATCTCTGCCCGAGGCGGTCGCAGGGTGGAGGAAGTGCTGATTTTTTTGTCAACCTGTGCCGCAGCCCAAGTATTCGTGGGCCCAGGTGGTGGGTATATGAAAGG
>JAGODN010000345.1 GCA_017998195.1 Desulfobulbus sp.
CTTGTTGGTGTAGTTCATGATATTGATGTGCTCGTTGCCGAGCAGGTTGCTGATCAGGCCGATCATGCCGGGCTGGTCGCGGTTGATAACGGTCAGCCGGGTGTGCACGTCCACCGTGGGGATGGTCTCGATGTTGGGGAAGTTGACGCTGTGGACGATGTTGCCGAACTGGAGGTAGTTCTTCAGTTCGCGCACCGCCATGGTGGCGCAGTTCTCCTCGGACTCGGAGGTGGAGGCGCCCAGGTGCGGCGTGACCAGGATGCGCTCGTCGCCAAGGAACTTCACCGAGGGGAAGTCCGAGATGTGGCCGCGCAGCCTGCCCGTGTTCAGCGCCTCGAGCACCGCGTCCTCGTCGACGATGGGCCCGCGGGCGTAGTTGATGAGGATGGCGCCGTCCTTGACGAACTCGAGGAAATTCTTTTCGGTGACATAGCCGCGGGTGTTCTTGTTGAGCGGCATGTGCACGCTGATGAAATCCGCCTCCGCCAGCGCCTCCTTGCGGGAACGGGCGAGGATCACATCCGGGCTCAGGTGGTGGATGTTGTCCAGGGCCGGGAACGGGTCGAAGCCGAGCACGCGCATGCCGTGGTGCAGGGCCGCGTTGGCCACGCCCACGCCGATCTTGCCCAGGCCGAACACGGCCATGGTCTTGCCGGCCATCTCCTCGCCCTTGAACTTCTTCTTGCGCGCCTCGACCTCGCGGTTGATCTCGTCGTCGTTCATGCCAACGAGTTTCTGGCAGAAGTCAATGCTCTTCTCGACGTTGCGCAGCCAGATGCCAAGCGAGGTGTAGACCAGTTCGACCACCGCGTTGGCGTTGGCGCCGGGGGTGTTGAACACGCAGATGCCCCGCTCCGAGGCCTCGTCCACCGGGATGTTGTTGACCCCGGCGCCGGCCCGGGCGATGGCCAGCAGGTCGGGGAATTCGGCCAGGTCGACCTTGGAGCTGCGCACCACGATCCCCTCGGGACTGGGCTCGTCCGGGCTGACGGCGAAGCGGTCGTTGAACAGGGCCAGCCCTTCCATGGCGATGGCGTTGATGGTCTTGATACGAAATGGCTGCATGATCGTCCTCTCGGCGCGGGTCTTGACGGGGCGGCAGGCCGGAAACGGGTCGCCCGCACGGGCGGGGCGGGCCTGACGGACTGGCGGTCTCGCGGTGGCGGACCGGGGCGGCGGGTCGGGGTCGCAGCGGTCGGAGCGAACCCCGGGCGTGGCAACGACAACCCGCAAAAAAGTGAAATATGTACATCCTCCCGGGTTCTTTGTAAAGCGAAAGGGCCATGCTGTCGGCCGTGGCAGCATCCTTTCCACCGGGATCGCGACCAGGGCCGGAAGACCGAACCGGCCCGGCCTTTTCCCCCTTCCGCCCAGTGAGCCTCACCATGACCGCACAGACCCTTTTCTTCGCCTGCTGCACCCTGCTCGTTCTGCTCGGCCCGTGCGGGTCGGCTGCGGCCGCGGCCGCGGCCGGCCACCACCTCACCCTGGACTTCGACCTGGCCGGCCACCGGCTGCTGGGCACCTCGCGCCTCCACCTGGAGGCCGGGACCGGACTGCGCCTCGACTGCGGCCCGCTCACCGTCACCGGGGTGAGCGTGGCGCCGGAGGGGGACACTCCGCCCAACTTGGCAGGGGGCGCGTCCATCGTCCTTGCAGCCGCGCCCGAGGCGCGCACCCTGACCGTCACCTGGGAACTGCAGACCCCGGCCGAGGGCGCGGCGGACAACCGCATCGCTGCCGACGGCATCACCCTGGCCGGTTTCTGGCACCCGAAGGCCGACCGGGATCTGGCCTTCCGCCTGGAAACGACCCTGCCCGGGAACTTCCTGGCCCTGGCCGGCGGCAGGCCGCTCAGCGCCACGCCGGCCGGAGACCTTCAGCGGCTCGCGGTCGAACTGGCGGCGGCCGGGCCGCACCTGCCCTTTGTCGCCGGGCCGTACACGGTGCAGTCCCGCCGGGTCGGGCCGACGCTGATCGAGACATGGTTCTTTGCCGAGGACGCAGGGCTTGCGGCCGGCTACCTAGACAGCGCGGCGGCCGCGCTGGAGCGGTTCACCCGGCTGATCGGCCCCTTCCCGGTGGAGCGCTGGGCCATGGTCGAAAACCGGCTGCCCACGGGTTACGCCTACCCCGGCTTCACCCTGCTCGGCCAGGCGGTGGTGCGTCTGCCCTTCATCAGGGACACGGCCCTGGTCCACGAGGTGGCGCACGCCTGGTTCGGCACCGCGGTCCAGGTGGACCCGGCCGGCGGCGACTGGGCCGAGGGGCTGACCGCCTACCTGGCCGACCATGGCACGGCCGAGGCTTCCGGCACCGGCCCGGCCCATCGCAAGGGGCTGCTCACCCGCATAGAGGCCTACGCGCACGGTGAGCAGGCCATCCCGCTCACCGCCTTCCGCGGCGCCCCGAACCTGGACAGCAAAAACCGGGCGCTGCGCGCCGTGGGCTACGACAAGGGGGCCTTGCTGTTCCACATGCTGTGCCGGCGCATCGGCGAAAGAGCCTTTGTCGATGGTCTGCAGCGCCTCTACACCGAATACCGCGACCGTCGCGCCGGCTGGCCGGAGGTGACGGCTGCCTTTGCCGCCGAGGCGGGCAAGGACCTGCGACCCTTTTTTGCGCAGTGGCTCGAGCGTACCGACCTGCCGGTGCTGGCCATCGACAAGGCGCACCTCGACCAGCGGGAGGGTGTCACCCGCCTCCGCTTCGAACTGGTGCAGCAGACCACGCCACCCTTTGATCTGAGCGTGCCGGTGCGGGTGCAGACCCTGCTCGGCGCAACCACCCGCCAGGTGCACACGGCCTCGGTCCGCAGGGAGGTCACCCTGGAGGTGTCCGGCCTGCCCACCCGCCTGACCCTGGATGCGGACTTTGACCTGCTCCGCCGTCTCGACCCGGCCGAGCGGCCGCCCACCTGGGCCGAGTTCCTCGGGGGAGCGGAGCGCAGCGTCCTCCTGCCCGCGGCCGCCGGCCGCGCCGTGTTCGCGCCCCTCATCGACACCCTGCGGGCGGCGGGCTGCCGCCTGGTCGAAGCGGAAACGGTGACCGGCCGTGCACTGGCCAGTGGCAGCTGGCTCTTTCTCGGCGACTCGTCCCGGCGCCGCAGCCTGTTCGCCGCCCCGCCGGCCAAGGTGGACGGCTTCACCCTGGAGGTGCGCCGCTCGCCCCTCGACCCGGAGGC
>JAGODN010000346.1 GCA_017998195.1 Desulfobulbus sp.
CAGGTACACCGTTTATGACCGCCTCGATCATCCAGCGCACCGCCTCCGCCTACACCTACCCCCTGTTGATCAAAAACCTGTTCCACGCCCCGGTGGTGGACAACCCGGACCAGGAGATCGTCTACCGCGACCTGCTCCGCTACACCTACCGCGACCTGCGCGAGCGGGTCTGCCGGCTGGCCGGCGCCCTCACCGAACTGGGCGTCCGGCCCGGCGACACGGTGGCGGTGATGGACTGGGACAGCCACCGCTACCTGGAATGCTTTTTCGCCGTGCCCATGCTCGGCGCGGTGCTGCACACCATCAACGTCCGCCTGTCGGCCGAGCAGGTACTCTACACCATCGACCACGCCGAGGACGACTACCTGCTCATCAACGACGAGTTCCTGCCGGTGATCGAGCAGATCAAGGGCCGCATCGACACGGTCAAGCGGTTCGTCCTGCTCACCGACCTGGACGAGCCGCCGCAGACCTCCATCCCCCTCGCCGGCGAATACGAGGCCCTCCTGGCCGCGGCCGCGCCCGAGTTCGAATTCGCCGACTTCGACGAGAACACCCGGGCCACCACCTTCTACACCACCGGCACCACCGGCATGCCCAAGGGCGTGTACTTCAGCCACCGCCAGCTGGTGCTGCACACCCTGGGCAACCTGGCCGCCTTCGGCACGCCGGCCACCCAGGGCCGCTTCCACCAGGAAGACGTGTACATGCCGCTCACGCCGATGTTCCACGTGCACGCCTGGGGCATGCCCTACGTGGCCACCTCGCTGGGGGTCAAGCAGGTCTACCCGGGCAAGTACGCCCCGGGCACCATCCTCCAGCTGGTGGCGGGCGAAGGGGTGACCTTCTCCCACTGCGTGCCCACGGTCATGCACATGCTCATGAACCACCCGAGCTTCAACGAGCTGGACCTCAGCCGCTGGAAGGTGCTCATCGGCGGTTCGGCCCTGCGCAAGTCCATGTGCCAGACGGCCATGGCCCGCGGCATCGACATCTTCACCGGCTACGGCATGAGCGAGACCTGCCCGATCCTCACCGTGGCCCACGTGCATCGCAACGACCTGGAGTTCGGCGAGGAGGTGGACCTGCGCTGCACCACCGGCCGGCCCATCCCGCTGGTGGAGCTGCGCCTGGTGGACGAGCAGATGAACGAGGTGGCGCACGACGGCGAGCAGGTCGGCGAGATCGTGGTCCGCACCCCCTGGCTCACCCAGGGCTACCTCAAGGACCAGCGCAATTCCGAGAACCTGTGGCGCGGCGGCTACCTGCACACCGGCGACGTGGCCTCCATCGACCATGGCAACTACGTGACCATCTCCGACCGGATCAAGGACGTGATCAAGACCGGCGGTGAGTGGCTCTCGTCGCTGGAACTGGAAGACGCCATCAGCCTGCACCCGGGCGTGGCCGAGGTGGCGGTGATCGGCCGCCAGGACTCCAAGTGGGGCGAGCGCCCGCTCGCCCTGGTGATCCCCAGGGAGGGGGTCGAGCCGCCCACGCCCCGGCAGATCATCCGCCATCTCAGCCACTTCATCGAGAAGGGGCTGCTCTCCAAGCAGGCCATGCTGCTCAAGATGAAGCTGGTCGACGCCATCGACAAGACCAGCGTGGGCAAGATCGACAAGAAGAACCTGCGCATCAAGCACCTGCCCTGACGCCGTCACCGGCCCCCGGCCGGTCACCGTGGACAACGAAAAAGGGCCGTCACCCAGGGAGGGTGACGGCCCTTTTCGCGTTTTTTCGGAGAGGGTTCAGCCGACCCGGCAGAACAGGGCGTTGCACCGCTCCTCCTCGCCCAGGCGGTCGGCGATGGCCGCCAGGGCCTGGTCCTCGGTGCTGAAGATGTTGTGCTCGCCGACAAAGGTGAACAGCCCGGTGGTGCGCATGACGTCGAGGATCTGCTTCTTCAGGCCGGAGAAGACGATCTCCACCCCCGCCTGGTGGAGCTGGGCCACCAGGTTGTGGAGCATCTCCTCGCCCGAGGAGTCGATGGAGTTGATCGCGTCGCCGACGATGAGGAAGTACAGGGCCTCGCGGTGGTCGGCCAGGGCGCCCAGCACCGCGTCCTCGAAATGGGCGATGTTGGCGAAGTAGAGCGAGCCGTCGAAGCGGATGACCACCACCTTGGACGAGGTGGCCAGGTGGGTGTGCACCTTGACGTCGCGCAGGGTGCCGTCCTCGTGGCGGCCGAGGATGGCCACCCGCGGCGCCATGGTGCGGTAGAGGTAATGGCCGATGGCGAGCAGCGCGCCGATCATGATGCCCTTGTCCAGGTGAGGCGCGGCCACCAGGGTGACCACGAAGGTGGCCGCGGCGATCAGGCCGTCGGCCCGGCTCGCCTTCCAGATGTGGACAAAGGCGCCCGGGGTGAGCAGGCCGACCACGGCCAGCAGGATGATCACCGCCAGCACCGCCTTGGGCAGGTGGTGGATGTAGGGGGTGAGGAACAGCAGGGTGAAGGCGATGAACACGCCGTTGAACACCATGGCCATGCCGGTCTGGGCGCCGGCCTGGAGGTTGATGGCCGAACCGGTGAACGAGCCCGAGGCCGGGTAGGCCCGGAAAAAGGAGCCGCCGATGTTGGCCAGCCCCTGGCCGATCAGTTCCTGGTTGGGGTCGATGCGTTGCCGGACCTTGCCGGCCATGGCCTTGGCCATGGAGATGGCCTCCATGAAGCCCACCAGGGCGATGACCAGGGCGGCGCTCAACAGCTGCAGGACGCCGTCGAAACTGAAGCCGGGCAGGCGGAACGAGGGCAGCCCGGCAGGGATGGCGCCGACCACCTCGCCGCCGCCCATGAGCTGCATCTCCCCCGCGCCGATCCGTTTCACCCGCCAGCGGCGGCCGTCGGTGACGAGCCCGTCGGGCTCCTGGCCCAGTTGGTGGAGCGCGGGCGGGCTGTTGCCGTCACCCGCGGCGCGGACGAAATACATCCGCCGGATGACCCGCAGCCGGTTGCGGTTCTCGGCCTCGGCCGCGCGGATGTCCAGGTCGAGCAGGTCGAGCCGGTAGCGCAGGTCGGCCGCGGCCCGGAGGTTCTCCTCCTTCTCCGCCTTGCGGATGCGGGTGGCGAGTTCGGTCAGGCCGTTGTTCAGGGTCTCGATGCGCTTGGCGGTGCGGCTGTAGTTGTCAACGATCTCCCGGGCCCGGGGCGAGGCGATCTGGTCGATGCGGCCGGTGGC
>JAGODN010000347.1 GCA_017998195.1 Desulfobulbus sp.
TCCGGGCCGACCAGGTGGCGGAGCAGGTGGGGAACGATCAGGCCGACAAAGCCGATGATGCCGGACACGCTCACCGCCAGCGAGGTGAGCAGGGTGCCGGTGGCCAGGAGCACGGTGCGCAACCGCCCGGTCTGCACCCCGAGCGAGGTGGCGGCCCGGTCGCCGGTGGCCATGATGTTCAGGTCGCGGCTGTGAAAGAGCAGCACCAGGGTGCCGAACAGGGCCACGGGCGCGAGCAGGCCGATGTTCGGCCAGGTGGCCCCGGCCAGGCTGCCCATGAGCCAGAAGATGATGATGCCCACCTGTTCGTCGGCGAGGAACTTGAGAAAGCCGATGGCCGCCGAAAGGATGGCGCTGACGATCACCCCGGCGAGGATCAGGCTGGTGGAGCTGAGGCTGCGGTCGCCGCTGGCCAGGAAGAGCACCACCGCCAGGGTGGCCACGCCGCCGGCAAAGGCGAACACCGGCACGGACACGCCCACCGGCAGTATCAGGCCGAAGATCTGCAGGACGATCACCAGCGAGGCGCCGAAGGCGGCGCCGGTGCTGATCCCCAGGGTGTAGGAGTCGGCCAGCGGGTTGAGCAGGATGGCCTGGAAGACCGCGCCGCTCACCCCGAGCATGCCGCCCACCAGCACCGCGGCGAGGATGCGCGGCAGGCGCACGTCGGCCACCACGGTGGCGGCCACCGGGTCGACGCCCGCGGGCAGGGGCTGGTCGGTGAGCCGGGCCCAGAGGATGGCGACCACGTCCGGGATGGAGACGTCGAGGAAACCGAGCGTGGCCGAGAAGCAGACCCCGAAGACGAGCAGCCCGGTGAGCGGCAGCCACAGGGCGGAGGCGGCGGCACGGCGCATCAGGCGAGTTCCAGGCCGGCCGCGGCCGCGGCCTCGGCGATGTGTTCGACCAGGATCTGGCAGAAGGCGGGCTGCTCACCCAGCCCGGCGGGCTGGATCACGGTCGTAAAACCCGCGGCGGTGAGCCGCGACTGCCAGGAATCCGCCCCCGGACCGGCCAGGTCGCGGGCGGCGTGCATGCCGCTGGCGATGAGCAGGGGCTTGAGCAGCACCCGCTCCACCCTGTGGTCGTGCAGTTCGGTGACCACCGGGTCCAGCGAGGGAAAGGCGTCGATGGTGCCGATCAGGGTGCGTACCTCCGGGTAGAGTTCGCGCATGCAGGCAGCGAACTCCAGGTAGAGGCCGCCCACCGGGAAATGGCGGCTGCCGTGGGCCATGTAGACGAGCGCGGCCTGTTCGCGGCGGGCCTGGTCGGCGTCCGCGGCCAGGGCCGCGGCCACCCGGCGGATGTCGGCGCTGGCCGGGTGTCTCGGGTCGCAGCCGCCCAGCGCCGGCCGGCCCAGGGCCAGGGTGGCGAACGGCCGGCTGTGCGCCTGCATGCCGCGGATCGCGGCCAGGCCGCGGACGAGCGCGGCCAGGTCGTGGAATTCCTCGGCCGGGACCATGTGCACCGGCTGCACCACCGCCCGGTTGTGGCCCTGCTCCTGCAGGCTGGCGAGTACGGCCAGCGGGCCCTGGACGTGGAGGATGTCGGCACTGATGTCCGCGTGCTCGAGCCGCCACTGCGGGTCCACGGCGCGCTTGCGCCAGCTGGCGCGGATGCGGTCGGAGGTGAAGGCCATGCGCACCGGCGTGCGCGGCCAGGTGCGGGCCACGGCGTCGCGCACCGCGAGCAGACCGCGCAGGCCGGCATCGACCGTGGTTCCGAACATGGCCAGGACAATCGCCGCGCTTCCCTGCACCCGCTGCCTCCCTGCTGTGGCCTGAAAATACAAAAATCCCGGATCACAGGCTGCTGATCCGGGATGTCCCTTGTGTCCCGCTGGAATCTCGTGGTCCGTGGCTGTGCCGTGAGCACGGGCCTCGTTCAGGCAGGTCTTCTGACTCCCGGATCGCCCTCGTTCCGCGCCTTCCCGTGCCCGTGCGGGCAACAGTGGCCTGTGTGCGGAACTCGTCCCCGGTTACAGCGGCGGGCCCGTTCCGGTTTCTCACCGGATTCCCTTTTTCATCCGTTGATACGGACACCTGAACGCGGCGCTACCATACCTGCGGTGGTGGGGGAAGTCAAGGCGCGAATGGACGGCCAGCGGCAAACCAAGTCGTCCGGCGGACACTGCCCCTGGGCGGCAGTGTCCGCCATCCGGGAGTTATTTCTTGTCGGCCAGCAGTTCCAGGGTGACGAGCACGTCCACGTCCTTGCCGAGGAGCCCCATCTTGTAAAACTTGCCGTCGCCCACCCCGAGCGCCAGCCGGTCAACGGTCAACCGGCCGTTGAAGCCGGCCACCTCCTTGCCCGGCGTGGTCGGGTGGTCCTTGACCCCGGCCAGGGTGAGCGGCAGGACCAGGTCATGGGTCTTGCCCATGATGGCCAGTTTTCCGGCCACCTGGTACACACCCCCGCCTGCGTCGGTGATCCCGGTGGAGCGGAAGGTGATCAGCGGGTGGGTGGCGGCGGCGAAGAAATCGGGCGAGCGCAGGTGTTCGTCGCGCTGGGCGATACCGGTGTCGATGGAGTTTGCCTTGATCTCGAAGTCGAACCGGCTCTCCTTGAGGTTGGCCGGGTCGAAGTGGATCGTGGCCGCGATGGCGGTGAAGCGGCCCTGGACCTTGGCGTAGATGTGATCGATGCTGAAGTAGACGTTGGAATGATCCGTGTCCAGTTCCCAGGCGCGGGCCGCGGCGGACGCGTGCTGGCCGGACAGGAGCAGGACGGCGAGGGTGAGGGCGAAGAGGAATTTGTGCATGACAGCCTCCGGTGTTGAGGATGGACAGTGGCCGCAGCCCGCACCGGCTTGCTCTGGTCGAGGCTCCGGGAAGGGCAGGGCAATATGCCTGTACTATGGGTCCGCATCCTTCCCGGCGCAAGTTGGCCGGTCCGTCTCGGTGCCGTTTGCCGGGGGAGGCGGTTCGGTGTCGCCTTTTGGCGGTGCACCGAAGGCGATGGCGCAGGCAGTCTCCTGCCACTGTTCGATCTGCTCCCGGTACTCCTCCGGTCCGCTTTCCAGCCCGCAGTCCCTGCAGGCGACCCGGGCTTTAGCTCACCGGCCGCGGAGTGCGGCGCGGCCGCCGCAGAAGAGGCAGGTCAGTTTCGGCATGAGAACACCTCGCCCCGTTGCGGGGTCATGCGGGATCCCGCGGGGTGGACTGCCGGGACGTTGGCC
>JAGODN010000037.1 GCA_017998195.1 Desulfobulbus sp.
CGTCCCTGCATGGGAGAGAATACGAGGTGAAACGATGAACATGGGTGATCTGATGAAGCAGGCGCAGCAGTTTCAGGAGCGTCTGGCCACGGTCCAGAACGAACTGGCCGGCAGACAGGTGAGCGGCTCGGCCGGGGCCGGCATGGTGACCGCCACCCTCAACGGCAAAGGTGAACTGCTGACCCTGGTCATCGAACCGGAACTCGTGCGTCCGGAAAACACCCAAATGGTGCAGGATCTCGTCGTTGCCGCAGTGAACGACGGGCTGCACAAGGCCCAGGAACTGGGCAAGACCGAGATGGCCAAACTGACCGGTGGCCTGCACATCCCAGGCCTGCTCTGATCGCCGTGCAGGTCATTCCGCCGGCGCTGGAACGCCTGATCGTTGACCTGAACAAGCTGCCGGGAATCGGCCGCAAGACTGCCACCCGGCTGGCCCTGTTCATTCTCCGCCGTCCCGCCACCGAGGCCAGGAACCTGGCCGGTGACCTGGCCACGCTGCACGAGGCCATCCATCTCTGCCGCCAGTGTCATACCTTTTCCGAAACCGACCCCTGCATCATCTGCGGTAATCCCAGTCGCGACGTCCGCCTGGTGTGCGTGGTGGAAGAACCCGGTGACCAGATCGCCATCGAAAAGACCGGCGCCTTTCGGGGGGTGTACCACATCCTGCACGGCGTGCTGTCCCCCATGGACGGCATCGGTCCGGAAGAACTGAAGATCCGGGAACTGCTCGCCCGGGTCGATGCCGGCGCTGTCGACGAGGTGCTGATCGCCACCAGTTCGACCGTGCCCGGCGAGGCGACCGCCTCCTATCTCGCCGAACAGCTGCAGCGACGGCCTGTGCGGACGAGCCGGCTGGCCTGCGGCATCCCCATGGGCATGGACATCAAGTACGCTGACGAGCATACGCTCGCCCGGGCCATCGAGTCGCGCCAGTCTCTTCGCCACTTGTCCTGACAGGGACAGGAGAGCGTTCGTTTGGCCGCAAAAACTGCACAGGCTTGTGCACACTGGAGAATTTCGCTTGACACCTTGTGTCTGTATTGGTATTTGACTTGCGTTTTTCAGCGAAACGCTTTATAAAGAAAAGCTCAAAGCTGCAAATTGGAGTAGGCGCGTAGCTCAGTGGGAGAGCGCTACCTTGACGTGGTAGATGTCGTCGGTTCGACCCCGTCCGCGCCTACCAATTTTTCGAAAGGCTAGGATGCAGAAGTTTCTTCTGCTCATTAGCCTTTCCTTTTTACGGGCACGATGACAGACATAGCGGTTTCTTTACAAGATGGTGAAATCAAGACCTTTCCGCACGGCACGACGGTTGTCGAAGCGCTGAAGACGCTTGTTTCCGGGAAGAAACGAAAAGAGACCATAGCTGTCAGGAACAACGGCAGGCTGCTGGAACTGTCCACGCCGCTCACCGAGGATACCGTCATCGAACCGGTGTCCGTGTCGTCCGAGGCGGGACTCGAGATTCTCCGCCATTCCACCGCCCACATCATGGCCCTGGCCGTCAAGGAATTGTACGGCGACCAGGTGAAGGTCGCCATCGGTCCGGCCATCGAAGACGGCTTCTATTACGATTTCGACCGGGACAAGCCCTTTTCGCCTGAGGATTTCGAAGAGATCGAGGCCAAGATGGCCGAGATCGTCGCTGCCCGCCTGCCCTTCGTGCGCGAAGAGATGGGGCGGGACGAGGCGATCCGCTTTTTCGAGGGACTGGGTGAGCGTTACAAGGTCGAGTTGCTCCGCGACATGGACGTCGACCGGGTGAGCCTCTATGGCCATGGTTCGTTCGTCGACCTCTGCCGCGGTCCGCACGTGCCCGATTCGTCCTGGCTCAAGGTGTTCAAGCTGCTGCGGGTGGCCGGTTCCTACTGGCGCGGCGATGAAAAGCGGGAGATGCTCACCCGCATCTACGGCACCGCCTTTGCCGACAAGAAGGAACTGCAGGCATATCTCACCCGTCTGGAAGAGGCCCGAAAGCGCGACCACCGCAAGCTCGGCAAACAACTGGGCCTGTTCACCATTCAGGACCAGATCGGTCCTGGCCTCATCCTCTGGCAGCCCCGGGGCGCGCTCCTGCGCCGGCTGCTGGAGGACTACTGGAAGGACGAGCACTACCGCAACGGCTACCAGCTGCTGTACACGCCGCACATCGCCCGCCAGGATCTGTGGAAGACCTCCGGCCACCTCGATTTCTACAGCGAGAACATGTATTCCGCCATGGAGATCGACGAGGTCCTGTACCAGCTCAAGCCGATGAACTGCCCCTTCCACATCGGGGTGTTCAACGCCGACAAGCACAGCTACCGCGAGTTCCCCATCCGCTGGTGTGAACTGGGCACGGTCTACCGCTACGAGCGCACCGGCGCCCTGCACGGCCTGATGCGGGTGCGCGGCTTCACCCAGGACGATGCCCACATCTTCTGCCGGCCGGACCAGCTGGAAGAGGAAATCTTCAACATCATCGACCTGAACCTGCACATTCTCAGCACCTTCGGCTTCGACGAGTACGATGTCTACCTGTCCACCCGACCGGAGAAATCGGTGGGCTCGGACGAGCATTGGGACAGTGCCACCCAGGCGCTGAAACTCGCCCTGGAGAAAAAATCGCTGCAGTACCAGATCGACCCGGGTGAAGGCGTGTTCTACGGCCCCAAGATCGATATCAAGATCAAGGACCAGTTGGGCCGCTCGTGGCAGTGCTCCACCATCCAGGTGGACTTCAACCTGCCGGAACGGTTCGACATGACCTACACCGGCGACGATGGCGCCGAGCACCGGCCGATCATGATCCACCGGGCGCTCATGGGCTCGCTGGAGCGGTTCATCGGCGTGCTCATCGAACACTACGCCGGCGCCTTCCCGCTCTGGCTGGCCCCGGAACAGGCCCGGGTGATGAACATCACCGACGCCCAGGCCGATTACTGCGGGGAGGTTTACGCCCGCCTGCGGGCGCTCGGCGTGCGCATTGAAAAAGACGTGCGCAACGAGAAGCTCAACTACAAAATCCGCGAAGCCCAGCTGATGAAGGTGCCGTACATGCTCATCGTCGGCGATCGTGAGAAAGAGGATGGAACCGTGACGGTGCGGAAAAAAGACGGGCAGAATCTGCCGGCCATGACGCCTGAAGCGTTCTGCGATCTCGTCAGGGACGAGTGCCGGCTCAGGACGTCCTGAACCAGCAACCCAACCAGGAGGAACGAACATCAAAAAACGGAGCAGCAGCAGAAAAGTCTCCTCACAGCAGGATCTGAAAATCAAGATCAACCAGGACATCGACTACCGCGAGGTGCGGCTGATCGATGCCGACGGCAGCCAGCGCGGCGTCGTCAGCACCAGGGCCGCCCTCGAGGCCGCCATGGAGCAGGGGCTTGATCTGGTCGAGGTTTCCGACAAGGCCGACCCGCCCGTCTGCCGGATCATGAATTTCGACAAGTTCCGGTACGAGCTGAAGAAAAAACAGCAGGAAGCCAAGAAGAAGCAGACCGTTATCGAAACCAGGGAAATCAAGTTCCGGCCCAAGACGGAGGAACACGATCTGGCCTTCAAGATACGGAAGATACGGGAATTCCTCGAAGAAAAAAACAAAGTGAAGGTCACAATGCGTTTCCGGGGTCGGGAGATCGTGTACGCCCAGACCATCGGCATGGATGCGCTGACCAAGATAGCCGACACATTGCGGGAAGACTGCGTCATCATCCAGGAACCCAAGATGGAAGGGCGGCAGCTGGTCATGTTCGTTGGGCCCAAGGCCTGACGATCACGACGGCACCAGGGAGCAACAGAGTCCGGCCTGTTTGCACGGGCCATTTGGCAAGACACAAGGAGCAGAATCATGCCGAAAATGAAGACCCACAGAGGCGCGGCCAAACGGTTTGGCGTTACCGGCGGCGGCCGCATCCGCCGCAACAAGGCCTACGCCTCGCACATCCTTACCAAGAAGTCCACCAAGCGGAAGAGAAACCTGCGCAAGTCCGCCCTGATCGCCGAGTGCGACACCAAGGCCGTGCGCCGGATGCTGCCCTACCTGTAAACCGGGAGCAGCACCGGCCGTCCACGACCGGAACAACCGACACTGTCTGCCGGAAGACGTTTCCGCGTCCGTCCGGTTTCGCTGTCTTAAAAAAAATGATCGGAGAACAACATGCCTCGTGTCACCCGCGGCTTCAAAGCACGCCGCAGAAGAAATAAGGTACTGAGTCTGGCCAAGGGCTTCCGCGGCGGCAAACACCGCCTGTTCAGGTCCGCCACCGAGGCCGTGGATCGCGCCCTGTGCTACGCCTACCGCGACCGCCGCACCAAAAAACGGGAATTCCGCCAGCTGTGGATATCCCGCATCAGTGCAGCCGCCAAGCAGAACGGCACCAACTACAGCCGGCTGATCGGCGGTCTGACCAAGAACGCCATCGAACTCGACCGCAAGGTGCTTTCCAACCTGGCCATCGTCGACCCCAACGCCTTTGCCGCGGTAGTCAGAACCGCCGGACAGCTGCCCTCCTGATCATGGAACAGGAACTGCAGCGGCTGCAGCAGGAAGCGGCCTCGTCGCTCGCCCGGATCGACGACCCTGTGCAGCTCGAAGCCTTCCGGGTGCGGTATCTCGGCCGGAAAGGCGGACTGCTGACCGGCATCATGCGCCAGTTGGGCACGGTCGCCGCCGCGGACCGGCCGCGACTCGGTCAGCTGGCCAATGAAATCAAGCAGGAGATCGAGCGGCTGTTCGAAGAGAAAAAGGCCCTGATCGCCGGCCAGGCGACCTCGGTGCGCGAGGCCGTGGATCTCAGTCTGCCAGGTCGCTTCCTGCCGTTCGGCACCCTGCACCCCGTCACCCAGGTGATGGAGGAGATCTGTTCGATTTTCGAGGGGCTCGGCTTCGCCGTGGCCGAGGGCCCGGACGTGGAGACCGACCACTACAACTTCGAGGCCCTCAACATCCCGAAACACCATCCGGCCCGTGACATGCACGACACTTTCTACGTCACGGACTCGATTCTCCTGCGCACCCACACCTCGCCCATGCAGGCGCGGATCATGGAGGCCCAGGATCCGCCCCTGCGCTACATCGCCCCGGGCAAGGTCTACCGCTGCGACTCCGACATCACCCACACCCCCATGTTCCACCAGGTGGAGGGCTTCCTGGTTGACCGGGAGGTTTCCTTCGCCGATCTCAAGGGCGTCCTTACCAGCTTCACCCACAAGATGTTCGAACGGGAACTGGCCCTGCGGTTCAGGCCGAGCTTTTTCCCCTTCACCGAGCCCAGCGCCGAGGTGGACATCGCCTGCGTGATCTGCGAAGGCAAGGGTTGTCGGGTGTGCAAACGGACCGGCTGGCTCGAGATTCTCGGCTCGGGACTGATCGATCCGGAAGTCCTGAAAATTGTCGGCTACGATCCTGACGTCTATTCGGGCTTTGCCTTCGGGCTTGGTGTGGAACGGATCGCCATGCTCAAGTACGGGATCGACGACATCCGCATGTACTACGAGAACGATCTCCGCTTTCTTTCCCAGTTCTAACCCGGCGTCGGCCGTGGACCCACCGGCATGGCGGCCTCCTCCGGGCCGCGGACGCTGCCGATCCTGCTCCAGGCTGCGTCCGGCCGATTCCCCTGCCCCGCCCCGACGTTCCTGTTGCCTGCGGGACACCGCTCACAGAACGCTTTTCAGCTGCCCATAGGACTCCCATGAAATTCACGCTCAGTTGGCTCAACCAGTTCACCGCCACCGGATCGCTCACCCCTGCCCAGATCGCGGACCGACTGACCATGCTCGGGCTCGAGGTGGACAGCGTCGAGGAACTGTTCGCCGATCTGGACCAGATCGTCACCGCCCGGGTCACGGCGGTCAGCAAGCATCCGGATGCGGACAAACTGACGGTCTGCGAGGTGGATGACGGCAACGGCAGCATCCAGGTGGTCTGTGGTGCGCCCAACGTCCGGGCCGGCATGGTTTCGGCCCTGGCCCGGCCCGGGGTCAAGCTGCCGGACGGCACCAAGATCAAGAAGGCCAAGGTGCGGGGTGTCGCTTCCGCGGGCATGCTCTGCTCGTCGCGGGAACTGGGGCTGAATCAGGACCACAGCGGCATTCTCGACCTGGACGCACAGCTGGAGCCCGGTCGCCCACTCGCCGAGGCCCTCAACCTGCGCGACACCGTGATCGAGGTGGACCTGACGCCCAACCGGCCCGACTGCGCCAGTGTGCGCGGTATCGCCCGCGAGGTCGGCAGTTTCGCGGGCGGGCCGCTGCGTCCGCTGGTGGACAGGGTCACCCCCCTGACCCCCACCTGGTCCGGGTACGAGGTCCGCATCGAGGCGCCTGATCTCTGTCCCCGTTACACCGCCAGGAGAGTCAGCAAGGTCACCATCGGCCCGTCGCCGCAATGGCTGCAGCAGCGTCTCCTCGCCGTGGGCATGCGGCCGATCAACAACATCGTCGACATCACCAACTACGTGATGCTCGAATCCGGACAGCCGCTGCACGCCTTTGACTTCGCCACCCTGCACGGCAGCCGCATCGTTGTCCGCCGGCCCGCTGCCGACGAGACCTCTATCACCACCCTGGACGGCAACGAGCGCAGCCTGGACGCGGAGACGCTCGTCATCTGCGACGCCGAGCGGCCGGTGGCCGTGGCCGGCGTCATGGGCGGGCTGGAGACCGAAATCACCGCCGCCACCACCGATATCCTGCTTGAATCGGCCTGCTTCGATCCGGTCTGCATCCGGCGCACCGCCCGGCGCATGGGTATCCCGTCGGAATCCTCCTACCGGTTCGAGCGCGGGGTGGACCCGAACCTTGCGGACAGCGCCCTCGAACGGGCGGTGCAACTGGTGGTCGAACTCGCCGGCGGCCAGGCCGAACCGGGCGGGATCGACGTGTACCCCGGACAGAAAGACCCGCTCCAACTCACCCTGCGAATCCGGCGGCTGTGTTCCCTGCTCGGCATGGACCTGGAGCGGGACGAGGTGGCCCGGCTGCTGCGCAGCATCGAGTTCCCGGTGACGGTCATCGACGAGGCCACCCTGGCGGTGACTGTCCCGAGTTTCCGGATCGACATCGAGCGCGAGGTGGACCTGGTCGAAGAGGTGGCCCGGCTGGTCGGCTACAACAACATCCCCACCGCCCAGCCGCTCATCCGCATGGACTATCCCAGGCGTGACGCCCTTCGCCACCTGCGCCAGGAAGTCTCGCAACTGCTCGTTGCCCAAGGGTATTTCGAGGCGATCAACTACAGCTTTGTGGCGGAGAATCATCACGACCTGTGCCGGTTGGCCGCCGACGACCCGAGGCGGCAGGTGACGCGACTGCTGAACCCGCTCTCTGATGAACAGACGGTCATGCGTTCCCTGCTGCTGCCCGGACTGCTGGAAAATGTCCGCCGCAACATCAATTTCCAGCGCACCGACATCCGTCTTTTTGAAACGGGCAAGATATTCCTGCAACGCTTGGCCGGCGAACTGCCCGAGGAGCGGCTGCTCCTCTCTGCGGTGCTCAGCGGCAGCCGCTATCCCGGCGCTGAACCGCTCCATTTCTCCGGCCAACAGGCTGATTTTCTCGACATCAAGGGCACCGTGCTCAACCTGCTCAAGACCCTGCGCATCGCCGACAGCCTGCACAGTCCCCTGCTGCAACCGGCCGGGTCCAATGTCGAGCCCTACTGCGACCCGGCCTGCGCCCTAGCCATTGTCCACAACAGCCAACCGGTCGGCATCCTGGGCGCAGTCCACCCGGAAACCCTGAGGGGGTTCGGCATCAAACAGCCGGTCTATTTCCTGGAGATCGACCTGCAGCGGCTGCTCGCCATGGAGCGGCAGGCCAAGCAGTTCACCAGCCTGCCCCGCTATCCGGCGGTGAAACGGGACATCAGTCTGACCGTGGATGAGGCCACCCCGGCCGGTGATCTGTTGCGGGCAATACGCGCCCAGCAGCAAAAATACGTTGAAACGACTGAGATTTTCGATGTATATCGGGGCAAACCGATCCCGGCCGGATGCAAGAGCGTCGCCCTGTCGATCACCTATCGCTCCGCCACCGGCACCTTGGATGACCAGACCGTCGACCGGGTGCATGACAAAATCGTCCAGGCCCTGACAGCAGAATTCAAGGCCCAACTGCGTGAAGGATCCGAAGCATGAAAAAGAAAAACGTCACCCGCAAGGAACTGGCCATTGCGGTCAATGAAAAGCTGGGTGTCTCCCAGCGCAACGCCGCGGAAATCGTTGACGCGGTGTTCGCCACCATGAAGAACACCATGGTTGCCGGCGAATCCATCAAACTCGTGCAGTTCGGCACCCTCACCGTACGCGACAAATCGCCGCGACGCGGTCGCAACCCGCGCACGGGCGAATCCATGACCATCACCAAGCGGCAGATGGTCTCGTTCCGGCCCAGCAAGCGGTTGCGGGAACGACTGAATAAATAACCATCCGGTTCAAGGTTTTCTGGCATTTCTTCCATTTCCGGCTTATTGTTGACGAGGTACCTGCAGAGACACACAGTGTTCAACGAGTCCTTCGTGATGTGAAACACGCAACGTCCGACATCCGGCAGATCCCGGACAAGGTCTATTTCCGGATCGGCGAGGTCAGTGACCTCGTGGGCGTGGACCCGCATGTGCTCCGCTACTGGGAGACCGAGTTCGCCACGGTCCGGCCGTATCGCGGTAAATCCAAACAGCGACTCTACCGGCGCCAGGACGTTGAAAACCTGCTGCTCATCAAGACGCTGCTGCACGACGAGGGCTACACCATCTCCGGGGCCCGCAAACTGTTGAAAAACATGCGTCGGCATGAGCAGTTGGAACTGCCGCTGGTGCATGCGGCCAGCCAGCCGAAGTCCGAGGATGATCTCCTCGGGCAGATCAAGCAGGAACTGCAGACCATCCTCGGGCGCCTCGGGGTGCAAAGGTCGGTACCGCACAAGTAGCAGTTGACAGCAGGCCGCGGGAAGTGCTAGAAACACCGCTGCACATTCTCGGAACGTAGCGCAGTCTGGTAGCGCACCTGAATGGGGTTCAGGGGGCCGGAGGTTCGAATCCTCTCGTTCCGACCAGTAAAATTAGCCACTTAGCAAATATTGCTAAGTGGCTTTTTTTTGGTTTGCAGACTTTTTGCAAAGTTTATCCTGCTTGCCTGGTTCCGAATCCAGCCAGCCAAGCAATCTTTTCCGCCCCCAGAGTTGCAGAAATTGGGCCATGGAGCGGAGTCAGCAGCGCATTGGTTGAGTTAGTGATGATCGATGAGGTCTCGATCCCCCTCCCCTACCCCTCCTTCACAGCGAGCCTAGATGCCTAGTATGGTGGATGCATCGCGCTAACCAAGCACATAAGGAATGGCTGCTTCTTGTACGCGCCAATATGACGCCACTCGCAAAAGTCGCTGGTCAGTCAAAGCTTGTAGCGACAGCGGCCGCCATTTTTATCGCGTCGAAAAACTCCCGGTGCAATCCTGTGCCGTCAACCTTCCCCTTCGGCGCGATCCAGCCCTTGCCAATATAGAATGGCCTTCGCAGGATTAGATCTCGGATCTTTTAACGAGTAAAAGTAATAAAAGTTCGTTGGCACAATCTCTCCTAAGAAGCCTAATCGCGTTGCTCGACGTATTCAGCACCGCGATTCATGGCGGCGCAGTTTTTGCACCTTTTGCAAAAGATGTGACACAGCAACTTTGTCCTTTTGTAACGCCTTGTTAGGGCGTTCCTCCGCTCGCACTGTCAAAGTAAATCTTTGTCTTATTTTGATCAGAATTTAGTGACTCCAAGAGGTCCTCAACGAGGGCAGGAATTTCAGTTGCACCAGATATAAGCGCCAGCTGCTGACCAATATCCGTAAACACTCTAAGCGAATACCTATGCTCAAGATTTATTCTTTTGCCCTTGTTCTCGGGGATTTCCTCAGTTCGAGCGACATACCTTTCCCCAAAATAGCTGAACTCCATTCCGGCCAAATTCGACGGGTGAGGCATATGAGGTTCCGGAGAAATGAGGCCGATATTTATGAAGTGCTGGATTAGCCCTCTATTTCCAAGCTGTTCGACGTGCTTTTCAAGATTTTCATCGAAAAGGACGTGCCATCCTTTCTTGTCACGTATTGCTAAGGAACACAACTCGGAGAACTTCTCTGCCTCCCACTTTTCCAAGGTCTTCAAGAATTGAAGGGTTCTCTTCGAGTAAGCGCCTGGTTTTGTGATTTCACCAGCGAGAACTCGTGCCCAGAGAATTTGCATGTCAGCTTCACTAATATCCTGAGAATGATCAAAGAACTGAGTAATCCAATCTCTATCTACTGGATCGTCTGAAACATCTTCTGGGAGTTCGCTAGCTGCAATTTTCGCGATAGCCTCAATGTTTTCTTGTCGAATCTCCTCTCGGTGCATCAACCTGCTTTCGGCTCTTGCGTATAGATTCGCGACTTCAATATCAGCTTTAGCGTGAATGATCCTGGCTTTGGCATCCGCCTTCGCCTGCCGAACTGTGCCAAATGGCGCATATACGGTCCCGATCCCCGCAGCCACGACGTCAACCAGCTTCGTCAGCGGTTTGCTGAGATTCTTAAGATCTACGATGGGGTTGTTCATGTGGTTCGTGCTCAGATAGCCCTAACGGTGCAAATCAGCCGCGCGGCTTTTTGCGTCGGCTGAATTTGTCTTGTTGGGCATATCTCTCACCTCGTATTCTCCTGCATGTTTCTGAGAAACCTGCCTCTAAGAGTCGATTAAGAAAGTCAATCTCTCCTTTAGCATTTACCTTCATGATCCAAGGGAGATTCTCAAGTTGTTTGCAGTACCAAAGCCTGCATTCAAGCAAACGTTTAATATCTTTGTAGAGAATACGCATTGATTCGGGAGAATTTCTTAATTCATTGCTGTTGCCATGTGCGCCAATATCGCGCAGTTGCTTCAGTTTCATGAAGTCTTGCCATTCCGAGCAGGATTTATCTATGGATAGATCTATGCCGAATAAGCGTGCGTAGATAGTGGGGTAGCCTATCAAGGCATCCTGAAACGAGACATATTTTGTCCGTTGACGAGGATTCCAATCTCTTGGCGATAGCTCTTCAGATTCCTGCCTGAGGAATTGCTTTTCAGATTCCGTCAGTTTTTTGCGCGTCTTGCTGTCGGAAGGATCATTCTCTGCTTCAGGCGCCACATCAACAAACAGTGTTCCTGCGGCAAGGACACGAAGTGACGCTTCAATGCTTCCAAAAATCGTGAAGAAGATTGCACGAGCCATTGCTGGTTCCATTTCTGTGGCATGTTCTCCACACATGCCACAGTATATCTTGAAGAGCGACATGATCTCACACAGCAATTGGCTATGATATGCCATTGCGTTCATGA
>JAGODN010000038.1 GCA_017998195.1 Desulfobulbus sp.
ACCTGGAACCGCTGGTACCCCCCCTCACGCAGGCCGAGCCAGGTGACCTGCACCCTGCCGTCCCCGGACAGGCTCAGAAACGGCTTGACGTCCGGCTGGTCGTTGGCCGCGTGCACCCGCAGGGGCGCGCTCCAGCCGGCGCCGTCGAACCGGCTGGCGAACACGTCGTCACTCGAGCCGGTGTAGCTCGCCCAGGCCACCCAACCGGTCCCCTCGCGGTCGATGAGCACCACCGGGGCGTAGTTGTCGTCGAATCCGGTGACGATCCTGCCCTCGCGGGGCTTGCGGCCAAGGGCGTCGATGCGGTAGCGCAGTTGCGAGCGGCCTTCCCGGTCGCGGACGATCCACACCAGCCACAGGCGGCCGCCCTGGTCCACGGTGCAGGCCGGGGTGATGTCGGCCTCGGGCCCGTCCACCAGACGGGTCGAGGGGCCCCAGCCGTTCTTTTCCTGCACGGCCGTGAATAGGTCGAACCCCTGACCGCGGTCCGCCGCCCAGACCAGCCGGAGCGCATCGGCCGCATCGGCCGCAGCGGCCGCAGCGACCGGGCCGGCCCAGAGGAGCAGGCCGCAGAACAGCACCGCCATCCTCGTTCTTCCTTTGATGCTCATGGGATACCTCCTTTGTCCAGCCCCTGATCGAGCCCTTGCAACTGTCCAGCCCGATTAATCCCGGGCCGGGTCGCACCCAAGGTAAACCGCGCACCATGCCCGCACAAAGGAAATTTTCAGCAATCAGGCCATTCGAGTCGCGCTCGGGCACCGCGTCCTGCGCCGGCACCCAAGCGGGCAGGACCACCGCCCGGCAGCACGGCGGGAAAGCTGTTGACTTCCCCTCGGCCGTTCTGTAAGTCCGATGGCCGAACCCGCCGGTCGCCCGGCCACCGCACTGGCCAGCCCCGTCCCCTCCTCCGGCCGAACCCCTTCTCTGCCCTGATCCGCCCATGCCGACCACCCGACTGCCCGCCGAAGCCCTGCGCCTGACCATCGATCCCGACTCCCTGGGCTTTGCCGACACCTCGGCCCTGCAGGACCGGCCCCTGCCCTGGATCGGCCAGGAACGGGCGGAAACCGCGGTGCGCTTCGGCCTGGAGATGGCCCAGCCGGACTACAACCTGTTCGTGCTCGGCGAGGTGGGCAGCGGCCGCTCCTCCCTGCTCCGCCAGGCCATGCAGGAGGCCGCCACCCGCCGTCCCACCCCGCCGGACCTCTGTTACCTCTATCATTTCGACGCGCCGGAGCGGCCCCGCGCCCTGCGTCTGCCCGCCGGCCAGGGCCGGCTGCTGCGCCGGGGCATGACCCGCCTGGTCCAGACCCTGCTCAAGGAGATTCCGGAGCAATTGGGCTCGACCCATGCCAGGGTGGAGGGCGAACGGCTGAAAAAAAACTTCAAGGAGGAGGAGGCCAAGGCCTACGGGGAACTCGACGGGTTTGCGGAATCACGAGACTTTGCCCTGCACCGCGACGCCGGCCGACTGCTGTTCACCCTGCGCGGACCCGAGGGACGGGCCATGACCGAGGACGAGATGCTCGCCCTGCCCAGGGAGCGACGGGCCGACATCGCCCGCTTGGAGCAGGAACTGCTCGCCGAGATCAACCGCTACCTGGAGCGGGTCCGGCCGCTCGAACAGGCGCTCGAACAAGCGCTGGCCGACCTGCGCCGCCGGGTGGTGCGCCCGCTCATCGACCGGCAGCTGCGCGAGGTCCGCGAAGAACTGAAAAAGCAGATCAAGGACTCGGTCAAGCTCGGCGCCTGGCTGAACCGGGTGAAGGAGGACATCCTCGACGGCCTGGAACTGTTCCAGCCCGCCGAATCGGACGATGCGGCCCGGCGGGAGGCGCTCGCCGCCCTGGTGGCCCGTTACCGGGTCAACCTGGTGGTGGACAACCACGAACTCGAGGGTGCGCCGGTGATCGTCGAGGACAACCCGCTGTTCCGTTCCTTGTTCGGCAGCATCGAGTACCAGAGCGAAAACGACGTACTCGTCACCGACTTCTCCCGCATCCGCGCCGGCAGCCTGCACCGGGCCCACGGCGGCTTTCTCCTCCTTCACCTGCGCGACCTGGTGGCCGACGGCCTGGTCTGGGAGAAACTGCGCCGCTTCCTGCGCAGCGGCCGGCTGCAGATCGAGGAACCGGGCTCCCCCTTCGCGCCGGTGGCCGCGGTGTCGCTGGAACCCGAACCCGTGGACGCGGACGTGAAGATCGTGCTCATCGCCTCGCGCCAGCTCTACTACGACCTGCAGGAGGCGGACCCGGAGTTCGCCCGCCACTTCCGGGTCAAGGTGGACTTTGCCGAGCGCTTTGCGACCAGCGTCGAAGCCCGGCACGCCTCGGCGGTGTTTGTCGCCCGCACCTGCGCGCGCCTCGGTCTGCCGCATTTCTCCGCCGCGGCAGTGGCCCGCCTGCTCGAGCAGGGCCACCGCGAGGCCGAGGACCGCGGTCGGCAGAGCGCCCTCTTCGGCCGCACCGAGGCCCTGGTCCTGGAGAGCGCCACCCTGTGCCGGCTGCGCGCCGGTCGGCTGGTCGAGGCGGCCGACGTGGACGCGGCGCTCACCGCGCGCACCCGGCGCCACGACTACCCGGAAGAGCAGATGCGCGAGGCCATCGCCGAGGGCGAGGTGCTCATCAGCGTGCAGGGCGAGCAGGTCGGCCAGGTGAACGGGTTGACCGTGGTCGACCTGGGCGACCACACCTTCGGCTTTCCGACCCGCATCAGCGCACGCACCTACGCCGGCGAGGAGGGGGTGATGAGCATCGAGCGCGAGGTGTCCCTGTCCGGGCCCATCCACGACAAGGGGGTGCTCATCCTCAAGCACTACCTGGCCTCGCTGTTCGCCCGCAACACGCCGCTGGCTCTCAACGCGGCCATCGTCTTCGAGCAGGAATACCACGGCATCGAAGGCGACAGCGCCACCTGCGCGGAACTCTACGCCCTGCTCTCCTCGCTTGCCGGGGTGCCGCTCCGCCAGGGGCTGGCGGTGACCGGCGCGCTCAACCAGCACGGCGAGGTGCTGCCGGTGGGCGGCATCAACGAAAAGATCGAGGGCTGGTTCCGGGTGTGCTCCGCGGCCGGGCTAGACGGCCATCAGGGCGTGCTCATGCCGGGTCGCAACCGCAGGCACCTGATGCTCGATCACGCGGTGGTCAACGCCGTCAAGCGGGGACTGTTCCACATTTACACCTTTGACCTGGCCCTGGACGGCCTGGCCCTGCTCACCGGCCTGGAGCCCGGCACGGCCAACACCAGCGGCGCCTACCCGCGCACCAGCGTGCTCGGCCAGGCCCAGCAGACCCTGCTGGCCCACCGCCGCGCGGTCCAGCCCATGGAACATCGCCGGCCGCTGCACTGAGGCAGGGGCCGGTCCGGCCTTGCCGAAAGGCGAATCCCGGGCACCTCGCCACCACCGCGCCGCTGCCGCCCGACCGGACCGGTGCGAGGCATGGCCTTTCCTGCCGACCGGGGTTTTCGGGTGCGCGCTCCCGGCCCGCTGGTAGCCTGCGGTACCGGCGCCACCCGCGGAAAGCGTTTTCACCGGCCAAAACCCTTGCGGCACAACCGCTGAGAGCACCACCACACCTTCGTTGCAAAGACCACACAAGTGGTCGACCCGCCTCCACACGGATGCCGCTTTCCGCGCCGCACCTCCCGGTCGATCGCAATCCGCCCTGACCGCGGTCGACCCAGGGGCGCGCGGCAGTCCCCCTCGGTCCTGATCCCGTCATTGTTCCGTAAAAAATCGCTACCGCCAGAGAAACGTGCACTCGAATTGCAGCGTTTTCGTCAGGGAGTTGTCTCCGCACCATTGTGCGGGTACGTTCGGCCGTTCCGGCGCCTGCCGGCACTGGTCGGTTCATCACGGAATCCCAGGGGAGGCGCAGCCATGTTGACGACCGCAAAGATCGGGGAACATCCGGGCAAGGTGTTGGCGCGTGACTTTTTCGAACCGAGACACCTGACCATCTACCGGGTGGCCAGGGAAACCGGCATCGACCGGCGGGCCATCGGCGGCGTGCTCACCGGCAAAAAACCGCTGCCCCTGCGGGAGGCGGTGCTGCTGGCCCGCTATTTCGGCCAGGAGGAGGACTTTTTCGCCCAGCTCCAGCTGCGCCACGACCTGTGCCGCTGCCGGGAGCAGTAACCTTGTCCCTGCGCTCGGCGGACTGACGCGGAGCAGGGGCGGTGTGCTGTCCGCCGCCGCCGTGACCGGTTCAGCCGGCGTCGTACTGGCAGCGCAGGCCGGCATGACCGGGATGGCAGCGGTTGCCGAAGGCGGCAGAGAGGGCGGCGACCGCCGCCTCGCCCGTGCAGTGACAGGGAATGATCGCCTCCGGCGCCAGCGTCCGCAGGGCATCGATGGTCGCTCTCAATCGGCGCTCGTTCGCGCTGAGCAGGTGAAAACCGCCGATCACGGCCCGGATGGGCCGCCCGCCGGTCAGTCGCTGCACCTGGACGAGGGTGTTGACCAGGCCCGCGTGGGCGCAACCCACACAGACCACCAAGCCCGTGGGCGTATCGATCCACAGGGCGAGGTCGTCGTCGATCGGGTCCGGCCGCTGGCCGCCGGTATCGAGAAAAAAGGGGCCGCCCGTGTCCTCGCAGGCGGTCTGCCGCGGAATCGGCCCGCTCAAACCGATGGTAGCGGCAAGTTGCATGGACTGCTGCACCCAGTGCAGCCGCTCCTCGGGCAGCCGGTCAAGCGCTGCCATGGACGGACGAGGCATGTGCAGCGGTTTGGGCTGGTGGTCGCGGACCGCGTAGCGGGGTGAGACCGCCGCCGGGTGGCAGTACATCTCCGCCCGTCGGGCCAGACCGAGCACCTGCGCCAGACCGCCGGTGTGGTCATAGTGGCCGTGGCTGAGCACGATGGCATCGATCTCGCCCAGGTCCAGGCCGAGAATGCGACTGTTGATCGTGCAGGCGTCACTCTGACCGGTATCGAACAGCAGGTTGTGTCCCGCGGTACGGATATGCAGCGACAGGCCATGTTCCGTGACCAAGCCCGGTGCGCCCCGGTTGTCGACCAGGATGGTAATGACGGTGGTCTCTGTGCTCATATCGCCTCCCGGCGCATGCATTTGCCCTCGGCCCGGGCCAGCGGCCGGCCGCCGGCGCGCAGTTCCGCCTTGAGGTGATAGAGAGGAGGGCAGGGAAAGACCAGCCAGGCGATCAGCTCCAGCGGGATATTGCAGGCAACGGGCTGGAGGTAGCGGACCCGCAGATCGCCGGTGACCGCTTGGATACCGTGCTGAAACAGCCAGTGGATGATGGCCGTATCCATGAGTGCGGCGATGACGCCGCCGTGGAGCAGACCGTCGTAGCCCTGCAGATCCTCGCTGGCAACGAACTCGGCGCGAATCCGGTCATCCGCGGCCGGTGTGAACGGCAGTCGCCAGGACCGGGGGTGGAGAGCGCCGCAGAGCACGCAGCGACTGTGCCCGTTCCGGTCGCCCAGACCGGCAGCCGAGCCGGTGTCCCCACCGTGCGCAGACCGATCCGGTGCCCTGTCTGCAGGCGGCCCCGCCGCCCCGACCGCGCCCCGCCCCTGCCCCGCTGGTTCGGTGTCCCGGACCACTCCCGACGCACCGTTCACCCTGTTCTCCCACATCCTGGTCATGTGTCCCTCTGCCCGTTGCGACCGAACCGACGCAGGTAAAAGGTATGGCCCCGGTGGACGGTTTGGTGCAGATGACCCTGCTCGATCAGTTGCTCGACGACCTGCCAGGGCGAACCGGTTTGCGCCAGCAGCGCCCTGACCGCCTCGGCGCGCATGGGGTGCACGGCGGTGATCCGCAACAGGTCAGCGGCAGGATCTCCGGTCGAGGAGAAATCGCTGCCTTCGTCGCCGATCAGGCACTCCACCGGCTGGACCTGCTCGGCAAGCACCTGGTACAGCTGGTTGAACACCGTCGCGTCCGGCCCGACCCCCCAGGATTCCACCGGCGGGCGCACGGGAATGCCCAAGTAGGCGCAGCGCGGCCGTATCCCGGCAAGAAATTCGGCCACCCCGCGCATCACCGCTTCGGTGTCGTTGATCCCCCGGACGAGCATGGTCTCGGTGACCAGCACCCCGGCGAATCCCTCGGCAAAAGCGCGGATACCGTGGAGGATGTCGTCCAGGCGAAGGGACGGGTGCGGCCGGTCGATCCGTCGCCAGACCGCCTCGTCCACACTGTCCACCTTGACCGACACCCAATCGGCCAGGGCCAGTTCGCGGCGCACCTCCTCCCGACCGAGCAACGAACCGTTGGTGATCACGGCCACCGGCACGCCCTGGGGCCGCAACAATTCGATGGCCTCACCCAGTTGCACATCCAGGGTCGGTTCCCCGTCCGGCACAAAGGTCAGGTAATCGACCCGCTTCCCCTGCTCGCGCAACTGTCCGAGCCGGTCCGCCACAGCCTGCACGATCTTTCCCGGTGCGACAAAAGACCGGCGAGTGGTGAGCGGATGGGTCGTGCGGCCCACCTGGCAGTAGACGCAGGCATAGGAGCAGTGCTTGGCCGGGATGTTGTTGATGCCAAGACTGCGCCCCAGCCGCCGTGACGGTACCGGCCCGAAAATCCGGCCCGCTGTTTCCTCGCTCATAGGCCGCTATCCCCGGAATCCTGCACCCGTCCGTGCCTGTTGCCTGTAGGGGTACGCGCTGCGCCGGTCCTGGTGACCGGTCATCGACGCCGGCCCCGGGGCGCATCGGCACCGGCGGCCTCGGTCAGCTTGCCTTCACTGTACAGGGCCAGGGCCTCGCTGACCGTGGCTGCCGTGGTGGTGTAAATCGTCACCCCGGCCGCCCGCAGGGCCTGAAAGGCCTTGGGGCCGCAATGGCCGCTGACCAGTGCCTGACCACCCAGGCGGACCACGGTCTCCGCGGCCTGAATGCCCGCGCCCTGCGCCGCCTGCCCATGGGGATTGTCCTCGACCGCAAAGGTGTCGGTGTCCAGGTCGTAGATCAGAAAGGCGGCACAACGGCCAAACCGCGGGTCCATGGGCGCCTCGAGCCCCTTGCCGGCAACGGTGAACACTATTTTCATGCAGTACTCCCTGTTCCGGATGACCGGAACCATTGGTTGTTGTGGGTCCGCCGGGAAAATTCCTCGGCCGGGTTCGCCGACCGGGGCATATCCGGGCGTTCAGATTGCCGGGGAGGGTTCTTTGTAGAAGACTCCCCGGCAGACAGGCTTCAGCCCTGGCTGTCGCCGGCCGCCAACTCGGCGAGCCGTTTTTCAATGAAGGCCAGCTGGCTTTTGAGCAGACCGGCCTGCTGCTCCAACCCCTGCCGCTGGACGGCCGGGTCGGCTGCCATGGGTTGTGCGGCAAATCCCGCACCGCCCTGGGTGGGGTAGACCCTGTTGCGGTAGCCGCGGCCGCCACCGGCAAAACGCCGATCCCCGGCGAAACCACGGCCGCCGAATCCCGGGCCGAAGCCGCGGCCCGCCTGACCACCGGCAAAACCCGGCTGAACGTTCCCCGCGCAGAGGCCCGCCCCCCGTCCGGTCATGGGGCCTTCGCCCATCGGTCCTGTTCCATCTCCTCGTGGCATGTGTCTTCCTCCTCTGTGGTGTATGGAGTGTGTCCCGACCGAACCACATTCAGTCGGCCCGATCGGAGTCATTGGTTGCGGCCGGACCACCCGAGTGGTCTGGCGAGGGTGCATCGGAGCTGTCCGCGCTATTTCGCGAAAAGGGTCCGCCTCCAACTCTTCTTCGTCGCCGCCCCACACCGGTGATGGCCGTGTGCACCGGACCATCAAGACGCGCACCACTCCGGCGCCGGCGGCATCCCGGCATGACGAACGCCTCGCCGGGCAGCCGGCCATCGACCCAGCAGGCAACTATCTCCTGCAGATCTCCGGCCAGAAAGGGCAGCACAATAATGCCCCGGGCCGTAAGCAACTCGTGCAGGGTGCGACTGATCGCGCCGCAGACCAAAAACTCGATGCCTGCTTCGGCCAGTTGCACGGCGCGACGAACCGGCGCACCCTCGGCAAGCTGCTGGTCGGCCCGAAGGACGCCCCCAACCGAGGCGGTCACCACCAGCATCCGCCGGGCGGTGTCGAAAACAGGTGCCAAGCGGCCGTTCCAGTACGGAAACGCGGCCGTGACGGGTTGTGTTCCCTGATGTCCGTTCACACTCGAAACCTTGCAAAATGGGGTCCAAACGCAGACAACGCCAAGAAAACGAAGGAACCTGCCGTTTTTTCGTCCTTAATGAACATCCCTTGGCCGCCCTTGGGGAACAGTAAAGGTGCATAAACGCAGCTTTGCGACAATCGTAGGCTGTATTAACGCTCCTTATTGGTAGGACGACCCCGGCGTCCCGGCGCCGTCAGACCCAATTTCTTCATGCGTCGGAACAGGGTCGTCTTGTGGACACCCAGCTGTCGGGCCGTGGCCAGGCGATTGTTGTTGTTCTCCCTGAGTGCGGCGCGGATGGTCTGGGCGTCAAGCAGGTCACGCACCGCGCGCAGGTCGCCGGTGCGCTGCGACAGGTGATCCCGCAGGAGCAGTTCGCGGGGCAGGTGGGCCATGGTAATCGGGCCATCGCCGCAGAGGATGAAGGCGCGCTCGATGACGTTCTCTAGTTCACGGATGTTGCCCGGCCAGTCATGGGCCATGAGCAGGGCCAGGGCCTCCGGACCGAGAGCGTCGATGGCCTTGCCCTGCAGCTGATTGAACCGGTCGATGAACCGGTCGACCAGCGGCGGGATGTCTTCCTTGCGGCGGCGCAGGGGCGGCAGTTCGATGCGGACGACATTGACCCGATAATAGAGATCCTCGCGAAACCGGCCCGAGCGAACCAGCGCGGCCAGGTCCCGGTTGGTGGCGGCAATGACCCGGGCGTCGGCGGGGACGGAAGCGACACTTCCCAACGGTTCGTAGCACCGTTCCTGGAGCACACGCAGCAGTTTCACCTGCAAGGCGGCACTCATCTCACCGATTTCATCGAGAAAAATCGTTCCCTTGGCGGCCAGGGCAAAACGTCCGGGCTTGTCCGTGCGGGCATCGGTGAAGGCACCCGCCTTGTAGCCGAACAGCTCGGATTCGAGCAGCCTCTCGGGCAGGGCCGCACAGTTGACCGCGACAAAAGGTTCCCGGCTGCGCGGACTCAAGGAATGAATGGTGCGTGCCATCACCTCCTTGCCGGTACCGGTCGCACCGAGGATGAGCACCGTGCTCGGACTGGCGGCGATGGCCGGCAGCACCTCGAACAATCGCTGCATGAGCGGACTGCGGCTGACCAGATCGCCGACCCGACTCTTCCCGTCCAGCTGCTGGCGCAGGGCCTCGATCTCGGAGAGGTCGCGGAAGACCTCGGCGCCGCCGATCACCTGGCCGTCGCTGTCCCGCAGCACCGCCGTGGACAGGCTGATGGGAACGCGGTTGCCGTCCGCATCGATGAACCAGCCGGTCCGGCCGATGACCGGCCGACCGGTCTCCAGGGTCTGGCGCAGGGCGCAGGAATCGCCGCACATGTCCGCGCGCAGCACCTCGGAACACAGACGGCCGATGGCCTCGCGCCGGTCCACGCCGGTGATCTGCTCGGCCGCCCGGTTGAACGAGGTCACCCGCCACTGCCGGTCCACGGTGAAGACCCCGTCCGAGATGCTCTCCAGGATGGCCTCGGTGGGGGTGAGCACTGTTTTGGCATCGGCTGCGGATTTGGGCATGCTCCCTCCCGGTTCGGTGGCGCGCTCACAGGGGAACCTGTTTTCCAGGGCCTTCCTGCAACCGACAATTTTTCAATAGACCTACTGTTCACCATCGGCGCTGCGGAGGTCCGTGTTCGAAACAACGAAGAGCCCCCTCCCGCCGGGGGCGGAAGGGGGTCGGGGGCCGGGACGCCGGAGGCGCCCGGCAGGAGCAAAGGGTGTCGCTCAGCGGCTGACCGTGACCTTGGTCGCTTCCTTGTTCACGTACTTGAAGAACACCGGGAAGGCCACGAAGAAGGCCACGCAGATCAGGTACTCGATACCCTTGATGTGCGAGTAGAAATCCACCAGAGTGTGCATCGGTCGCATCATGCCCGTGGCCAGCATGTACTGGCGGGCCAGTTCACTCACCTGCCAGTTCGCCTGGTGCAGGGCGCCGACCATGGTGGCTGCCACCCACAGGCAGACCAGGGCGCCGAAGCTGAGCATGATGGCGGGGACAAGGCGACTGCTTTTTTTCTCGGTCATTGTTCGATCTCCTGCATTTGTTTATTGATGGTATTTCAGTTTCCGGTGATGGCGGTGACAAATCCCCTGATCAAGGCGCTGAATCCGCCGCTGGCCAAACCACCGATCAGGCAGCTGATGGCCCATATGCCGATGATTCCGGCCATGGTCATAATCACACCCACGGAAAATCTTGAGGTCTCCTGGGCAACATCGGTGCGGGTCTCGGTCTTCTTGATTACTTGCGTTGTCATGGCGTGCTCCTTGGCTCTGTTGAAGAGGAATCGTGCAATCGTTTGCCCTCTTTATAGCAGCAACCATGCCAGAATGAAAAAACAGCCGAAAACTCACCTGAAAACCAGTCAACATATTGATATTCATATACATGCACAAGAAAAAAACCCTGCCGTCCAAACCTCTCCGCGCCACACATCTGCAGTGCGCTCGCAATCAGACAACAGACCTGCAACGGTTTTGATCAGGAGTGTGGCGTGCGACCACACGCTTGTGTGGCGGGCTGCATGGCAGGCCGACAGGGCCCATCCCGCCTTCAGGCCGCCTTGCCACGACCGGGCAGGGTCAATTGCAGGCGATTGCCCTCGGCCGTGGCAACGGTGGTCAGGCTGGCGTCGTGCAGGCGCAGCAGGTCGGTGCAGAACGGCTGCGAAGGCCAGGCCGGGGCCATTTCGCCACTTTCTTCGTCCCAACTGCCGGCGGAGTTGGCCAAGGTAAGGGTGACCCGCCCCTCGTTGGCATCGTCCGGCGCACAGTCGATGCGCAGAACTTTTTCCTGCTGCCGGTCGGGCAGCGCCCGTTTCAGGGCGCGCCTCCCCTGCTGCACCAGGGTGAACAGCACCAGCCACAGGTCGCCCCCGGGAACGGCCACCTCCCACCGGCATTCGGCCGGGACCACGAGCACGATGGACTCGGCCCGCAACGGTTTGTCGAGAATCAGGGCCAGGGCCCGAAACAGCGAGGACAGGGAGGAAGCCTGCCGGGAGGACACCCCCTGGCCGAGACGCTGCATGGCCGCGGCCAGCTCGACGATCTTCTTCTCCTCCTTGAGAAGTGACTGGTAGAGCGGTCCGCGCGGCGGCCCGTTTTCACCCCCCTCACCGAGATCGATGAGGGTCTGGGTGTAGTTGATGACGCCGTTGAG